>JBBSBT010000454.1:0-3339 GCA_038250985.1 Bacteroidales bacterium | reverse complement strand
GGAATATTTACACCCCGTTTGTCAAGTTCTTCCTGTATGGCAGCTTTCACTTTGAGGGAGGTGCCAACCGGTACCGTGCTCTTGGTAACCACAAGCAGGTAACTCTTCATGTGTTTTCCACATTCACGCGCGACGCTTAACACGTATTGCAGATCAGCGCTGCCGTCGCCGCCGGGAGGTGTTCCAACTGCACTGAACAAAACTTCACAATCCTGGAGCGCTTCAACCAAACTGGTTGTAAACAGCAGCCTGCCCTTGCCGGCATTGCGGTGAACCATTTCTTCAAGGCCCGGCTCATAAATCGGGATAATCCCGTTTTTAAGATCATCGATTTTCTTTTTATCAATATCAACACACATGACATCAATACCTACTTCGGCAAAACATGTTCCGGTAACCAGGCCAACATATCCGCTGCCAACAATTGCAATTTTCATTTATAACTGGGTTTAATGTTTATATCTTTTTTAATTTGCATATCAATTTATGGTGTAAATGTACAAATGTTTCAATTTATGATAGAGTAAGCAACTATTAATTCTGCAAAGGTACTCATGTAGAATTTACATTTGGATGTTTAAATGCATATCTGCGTGATCAAACTGGTCAATCCTGTGTTCTGACATAATATTTCAATACCTTTGTAAGATAAAATAAATTAAATGATCAGGCATTAATATCATTAATGCATTTATTTATAGTTTATTATAGGTAATTAAACAGATTTGATTAGATGAAAAAACAAAAAATACTGGTAACCGGAGGAGCCGGGTATATAGGTTCACATACCGTTGTTGAATTGCAACAACATAACTATGAAGTTATTATTGTCGATAACTTGTCGAACTCATCCATTCTTGTTCTGGGTAATATTGCAAAGATTACCGGAATATTGCCTGAATATGAACAGTTTGATCTTGCCGATGCCGCATTGACATCTGCTTTTTTTAAGCGGCATTCTGATATTGCGGGAATTATTCATTTTGCTGCCTTTAAGGCGGTGGGCGAATCCATGCTCAAACCACTCAACTATTACCGGAATAACCTGCTTTCGCTTATCAATATCCTTGAAGGCATGAAAAATACCGGGATTCAGAATATAGTTTTTTCATCATCCTGTACTGTTTACGGGCAGCCTGATGAGTTGCCGGTAACCGAAAAGGCGCCGATAAAGCCTGCATGGTCGTCGTATGGCAATACGAAACAGATGTGCGAAGATATTCTGAGGTTTACAACCCTGGCTCACCCGGTAAAGGCAATTGCCCTGCGCTATTTTAATCCGATTGGTGCACATCAATCCGCTTTGATCGGAGAGCTGCCTTTGGGCGTCCCGAACAACCTGGTGCCTTTTATTACACAGACAGCCATAGGAAAGCGCGAATGCCTCAGCGTGTATGGCGATGATTATGATACACCCGATGGTACGGCTATCCGCGACTATATCCACGTGGTTGATTTGGCTAAAGCACATGTTATTGCTGTTGAACGTATGCTGGAGGGGAAATATAAACTGGACCTTGAAATATTTAACCTTGGTACAGGTACCGGTTATTCAGTGCTTGAAGTTATTAAAGCTTTCGAGAATGTCAGTGGTGAAAAGCTTAATTACAAGATTGTTCCACGCCGGCCCGGCGATATTGAAAAAGTATGGGCCGACACGCGTTTTGCCAACGCAGAATTAGGCTGGAAAGCAGAAAAAAATATAGATGAAATGATGCTTTCAGCCTGGGAATGGGAAAAGGCACTGGCTAAGTAAATGAATTTTATATCAAAGGAACCA
The DNA here is from genome assembly GCA_038250985.1 of Bacteroidales bacterium. GTDB lineage: Bacteria > Bacteroidota > Bacteroidia > Bacteroidales > UBA4417 > UBA4417. Next base: position 1,559 of record JBBSBT010000454.1, on the reverse strand, counting down.
AGAACCAATCCCGATAGCTATCGGGACCAAAACCTTGAACTTTTCAATTAAACATAATATAGTATGAAAAAAATTCTTGTCACAGGCGGAGCCGGATTTATTGGATCACATATGGTGCGGCTGCTCGTTAAGAAATATCCGGATACCCTGATCGTCAATCTTGATAATTTAACCTATGCCGGTAACCTTGAAAATCTGACCGATATTGAATCCCTGCCCAATTATGAATTTGTAAAAGGCGATATTGTAGATGAAGAGTTTATCATGGCCTTATTCGATGGGTACCGTTTCGACGGGGTTATCCACCTGGCTGCCGAATCGCATGTGGATCGTTCAATCGCCAGCCCCAAGGAATTTATCATGACAAATATTGTAGGAACGGTGAACCTGCTGAATGCAGCCCGTTTCTATTGGAAAGATAATTACGACGGAAAGCGATTTTACCATGTTTCGACGGATGAGGTGTATGGTTCACTGGGTGATGAGGGCCAATTTATGGAAACCACGCCTTATGATCCCCGGAGTCCTTATTCGGCATCAAAAGCCAGCAGCGATCACCTTGTAAGAGCATATCATCATACGTATGGGTTACCCGTTGTAATCTCCAATTGCTCAAATAATTACGGACCCAACCAGTTTCCTGAAAAACTGATTCCGCTTATAATAAATAACATTAAGCAAAAAAAACCACTGCCGGTTTACGGACAGGGAACCAATGTGCGCGATTGGCTTTATGTTGAAGATCATGTAAAAGCCATTGATCTGATTTACCAAAAAGGCGTCGACGGAGAAACCTATAATATCGGGGGTAACAACGAACGACAGAATATTGATATTGTAAAAACTCTTTGCCGTATCATGGATCGCAGGCTTGGGCGTGGCGAAGGAGAAAGTGAAAAACTGATTACCTATGTAACGGATCGGGCAGGGCATGATCTCCGTTATGCTATTGATGCAACCAAACTGCACGAAACTATGGGCTGGCAGCCGGAAGTGCAGTTTGACGACGGGTTTGAAAAAACAGTTGCCTGGTACCTGGATAACGGGCGGTGGCTCGATGAGGTAACATCGGGTAACTACCTGAAATACTACGAAAAAATGTATAGTGACAGGTAGAGGGATTTGGTGTGGAGGTAAAATAATTTAGCATAGGGCATTTCAAAACCAATAATTTCATACTTTTGCAGCGCGAAAGCGATTTACCACAAGTTAGTGGATTGCTTTTGAATCGGGATGTAGCGCAGCCTGGTAGCGTGCTTCGTTCGGGACGAAGAGGCCGGAGGTTCGAATCCTCTCATCCCGACTACAAAATAAAGCCTGCTTGCAATTTACAGGCAGGCTTTTTTGCCACTTTAGCTCATTCCGATAGCTATCGGGAGGTAGAGCAGCTCATTCGTAATGAGCAGGCAGAAGGTTGGTGTGATTGAAATATTGCCACTTTAGCTCAGTTGGTAGAGCAGCTCATTCGTAATGAGCAGGTCGTGGGTTCGAGTCCCATTAGTGGCTCTGGGAATTTTAAAACGATTTGTAATCCGGTGGATTGCAAATCGTTTTTTTAT
>JBBSBT010000453.1:0-3358 GCA_038250985.1 Bacteroidales bacterium | reverse complement strand
CTCCCGCCATGATCCAATTCGAGGCTCTTTTTAAAATTTCGTATGGTTTATATATTGTAAGTTCGGGCAATAAAAACCGCGGCAACGGATTTATTTCCAACACGTTTTTCCAGGTTACCGCCGAACCTCCGCGGTTTGCCTCCTGCTGCAATAAAGAGAATTTTACAGCTTCATTAATTCAGGAAACAGGCGCTTTTTCTGTATCCGTTATTCATACCGAAACCGATCCGGAAATTATAGGCCGCTTTGGATATAAAAGCGGGAAGGACACAGATAAAATGGCAGGCCTCAATATAAAATACGGCGAAACCGGGGTACCTATCGTTTTAAACGATTGCATCGCATTCCTTGAATGCAAAGTGATCCAGACTATTGATGTAGGCACTCATTATATGTTTATCGGCGAACTGTTGCAATCTGAAATTATCGACAACACCAAAGAAGCATTAACATATTCGTATTACAGGCAGGTTCGCAAAGGTGTTGCACCTAAAAATGCACCAACCTATATCGATAAATCAAAACTGGGTTCAGACCCGCTTGCAACCGATTTTAAGAAGTTTGAATGCACGGCCTGCGGTTATATTTACGATGAAAAGGATGAAAATGTCAGGTTTGCCGATTTAGCGGAGGACTGGGTATGCCCGGTTTGTGGATCCGAAAAATCGGACTTTATTGAAGTTAAATAAACCGGAAAACAAAACACATTAACAGGAAAAACAATTAACTGGTACTTACAGCGGTTTCTCCCCGGTAAGTTCACTCACCCCTTTGCGTTTTTTGGTGCTCCTTCCGGGCCAGATTAATGAAGCTGCAATACTCGTTGCAAGGATAAGCACTATTACAATCAAAGAATGAATGGTTGTAAATCCCAGTTCGTGGAGTTGTACATGCAGCAACATTTTGAACCCGATAAACGAAAGCAATATAGCCAGACCGTGTTTCAGGTATTTAAACATATTGATAACATGAGCCACCACAAAGAATAAAGAACGCAACCCCATGATTGCGAATATATTGGAGAAAAATACAATATAAGGGTCCTGCGTTACTGAGAAAATGGCTGGAATAGAATCAACGGCGAAAATCACATCGGTAAATTCAATCACCAGCAAAACCACAAATAAAGGCGTAAAATATAAACGGTTGTTGTCGTGCTTGTTGCGGAACCAGAAATGCTGCCTGAAATAGGTATTGTGTACTGGGAAATACCTGGAAAAGAAACGCACTACCGGGTGATGTTCAGGGTCTACCTTATCTTCTTTGTTTCTGTCGACAAACATTTTAACACCGGTAATTACCAGGAATACACCAAATATATATAAAACCCAGTCGAAACGCTGAATTAGGGCAGCACTCAGGAAAATAAAGATAAACCGCATAATTACCGCACCGATAATGCCCCACATCAGCACCCGCTTGTAATACATCTTCTGCACTCCAAACGACATGAAAACCAGTATCATTACAAATACATTGTCAACTGAGAGCATATATTCAATCAGGTAGCCGGTAATATATTCGAGTGCGATGTTCTTCCTATAAATACTAATGGCCTGCTGCGTATCGGTTACGCCTAAAATATTGTATGTATGCTTATAAACATCAATTCTGTTCTGGACATCTTCAATTGTTTTCACTCCATGCAAACGGTCGCCAAAATATAGTAACAGGAAATAGAATCCAATGGCAAAACTAACCCAGACAAAAGTCCATATCAATGCCTCCCTGAACTTGACTTCATGGCTTTTTTTATCGAAAATCCCAAGGTCGAGAGCAAGTATGGCAGCAATAAAAAGCAGGAAACAGGTAAAGATCAGATGCTCTGATGTTATCATAAAAAGCAGATTATAAGCTATGTACTTTAGAAACGTTCAAAATTAATCATTTTAAGTGTAATGAAATTAAATATTTTGTTTCATCAGGTTTAAAGTTGCTACTTTTGCCCCACTTTTAGACAGTCTTTCCGCATGAAAAATCCCTTTGCCAACAGCCTTACCGAAATGAATCCCAGTTCACTGGTGCAATATCTCAACAAACCCAGTGATGAGTTTACCAAAGCCGACCTTATCAGGTACATTGACGATCATAATATTTCGATGATCAATTTCCGCTATACCGGTGGAGATGGCCGGCTGAAAACACTCAACTTTGTCATCAACAGCCGGGAACATCTCGATAATATCCTCTCTACAGGCGAGCGTGTGGATGGATCAAGTCTTTTCCCTTTCATTGGTGCCAGTTCGAGCGATCTGTATGTACTGCCGAGGTATAAAACGGCTTTTGTAAATCCTTTCTCCGAAATTCCAACTCTCGACATTTTATGTTCCTATTACGATAAAGACGGTAACCCGCTCGAAAGCTCACCGGAGTATATTCTGCGCAAAGCACACAAAGCACTCAAGGATAGCACAGGCCTTTCATTCGAGGTGATGGGCGAACTCGAATATTATGTTATCAGTCCTGAAAACAAGCTTTTCCAGGCTGTGGATCAGAAAGGATACCACGAATCCTTCCCGTTTGCCAAATGGGAAGCACTCAGGGCTGAGGCCATGAATGCCATTGCACAAACCGGTGGAAAAATCAAATACGGTCATTCAGAGGTTGGAAATTTTAAATCCGACGGCATGGAATATGAGCAGAACGAAATCGAATTTTTACCTGTCCCGCTCGAGGATGCTGCCGACCAGTTGGTAATTGCCAAATGGATACTTCGCATGCTCGCCTTTAAATACGGGGTTTCAATTACTTTTGCACCCAAAATTACAGTCGGCAAAGCCGGCAGTGGCATGCATATACACACCCGGCTGATGAAAGACGGCGAAAATGCCATGGTTAATGACGGCAAACTCAGCGATACAGCACGCAAGGCTATTGCCGGCTATCTCGACCTGGCGCCATCGCTTACCGCTTTCGGCAACACCAATCCCACTTCGTATTTCAGGCTCGTTCCGCACCAGGAAGCGCCGACCAATATCTGTTGGGGCGACCGTAACCGTTCGGTCCTGGTTCGGGTTCCGCTAGGATGGTCAGGAACCAACAATATGATCTTTCATGCCAATCCGCAAGAGCCGGTTGAACCTAAAGATTTTACAAACAAACAAACCGTTGAGTTCCGTTGCCCGGATGGCTCGGCTGATGTTTACTTATTGCTGGCCGGGCTTACCGTTGCTGCCCGTCACGGACTGGAAATGGAAAACGCCCTGGAATATGCAAAGCAAACTTATATTGACGTCAATATATTTGATGACAAGCATAAAGAAAAAAGCGCAAAACTTGGTCAGCTTCCCATTTCATGCTGGGACTCCGCCGACAGGTTGCTTGAACAAGGTGAGATCTACATGAAATACAATGTTTT
>JBBSBT010000452.1:0-3361 GCA_038250985.1 Bacteroidales bacterium | reverse complement strand
GATTTTTGCAAAAGAGTGATCATTTTTATGGATTCACAAACTATAGTAACAACTCGTGTGCCATAAAGTTTTTCGGGTTTTGAAATGGTAAATGCGCCATAATGACGCTTAAAACAGCAAAAAAGCGGGTGCTTATACTAATTTGAATGTATATATACTATGCAATTCAGCCTCCCTTCCAGTATCACAAATTTATTGATAAAGCTATGTATAACAGTCTTTTGTATACTATATAGATAGTGTATAATTGACACTATGTCATGTGACTGCCAATTTATTTGCTGACAGTTGGATCTATCGATCAAACAGTTTCACCAACGGTTATTAAATAAATGTTAATTCAGATCAGTGTAAGTTTGTGCGAGTATTCATAATCCTTGGGCTGAACAAAAAAAAGACAAGTAAAAACAATCACACCTTTACTACTGAATTTTTCTGAGAAAAAGGAACTTTTCTGTTTATTCGGACAGATTATTACATATCAGAATCTAAACGAATTGATTCTCCAATACTTGAAGTCCAATCCTTACGTAACAGCAACCGGGGATAAACCCGTGTCTTTCACTTTTTGATCATCTTTCGTAGCTGAAATACAATAAATATCCTGTTCTGTTGTTATACTTATGCAAAATGTGAATACTTTTGTATTATAAACATCTTAGTTAACCGTAATCACTACTTCCATCATATGAAGAAAATAGCAGCGTTTCTCGCATCTATAGTAATTCTCACTATACTGCTTTCGTCCTGTGGCTCATCGGAAAAATGTGCTGCATATGGTGAGTACAAAGACTATAAGGTTGAAACCAAATAATTTTTCCGGTTTCCATCATTATTTCCTCATAACCTCTCATGCAGCCAAACCGTAGCTTAGTTGTTTATACATTAAAAACACAGCACATGCGGTTATCTCTGGCAATCATACTGATCACACTGGCAAGTATTATACCTTCGGCATTGCAGGCACAGGATATTTCCGTAGCCGACACTGTCGACATGGGTTTTTTATTGCGAAATGAAAAATCCGGAAATGTCATGCTACACACACTGGGATTTGGGCTAGGATATCGCTTTGGCAAAAACAAAACGTATTTCAAGAACCGTATGTTCGAATTTGATCTTCTGGCTATGCGGGCTCCCAATCAGACCAAGCGCTATAACCAGAACTTCCCAAATCCCCGTAGTTATGTTTACGGCAAACTGAACAGTCTTTTCATTCTGCGTGCAGGCATTGGTCGACAACATTTACTCAATCCAAAACCCTATTGGGGAGGTGTTGAAGTAAGGGCTTTTTATTATGGCGGTGTTGACCTGGGACTGGTTAAGCCATCTTATTTGTATATAAACTATTACGATGTTGTTGATAACCAGCTTATTGTCACAAAGACAGTGCTTGAACGTTATAATCCGGAACTGCATTTTCCCTATATCGGTACCAATCCCAATACCCTTAGTGATATCTACGGAAGAGGACCTATCCTTAGCGGTTTTTCAAATATCAAATTATATCCCGGCCTTTACGCCAAAGGAGGATTTAACTTCGAGTTCAGTGCTCAGAATGACCGGATAAAAGCTGTTGAGATTGGCGCTGCCATTGACATATTTCCAAAACCTGTGCCCGTAATGGCTTTCAGTAAAGCTGACTACTTTTTTATTACCGGGTACCTGAGTTTCCATATTGGGAAACGGTATAATTAAATCTCTTTTTTTTAGATTTCGGATGTCAGATTTCGGATATTTGATGTAGTATCTCAGTCATCATTTCCAGGATTTAGGCATAAATAATAATCTCCCTGCTCATTCCACTCTATTCATTATTCGTTATTAATTATTCACTATTCATTATTCACTATTCATTATTCACTATTCATTATTCACTATTCATTATTCACTATTCATTATTCACTATTCATTATTCACTATTCATTATTCACTATTCGTTATTCACTATTCGTTATTCACTATTCGTTATTCACTTTTCACTTAAATATTCCCATCCAAATTTCTCTTCCTTTTCTCCAAGTCTCCGTTTCCCCTTCCTACGTCATCCCCTTAATCTCCATTTTCCTCAGTTTAGGGGCAAATCCGGCAGTTGCCAGCACGATCATTATGGTCATTGCTCCCCCGAAAACAACCGATGGAACCAGTCTCATCAGTTTTGCAGCCAGCCCTGACTCAAAAGAGCCCAGTTCGTTGGAAGACCCTACAAAAAGGCTGTTAACGGAAGCAACACGTCCGCGCATTTCATCGGGTGTATACATCTGCAGAATGGTTCCCCTGATGATCACGCTAACGTTATCGAACATACCGCTCAAGGCAAGTATGGCCAGAGAAAGAATGAAATTACGCGATATGGCAAAGATTACGATACATGCGCCAAACCCACCCACAGCCCAAAGCAACTTAATACCCGACCGGTGCACCGGCGGATAATATGCCAGGATCATGGCCATCAGTACCGCTCCAAATGCAGGAGCCGCACGAAGAAAGCCCAGTCCCTGCGGCCCTGTATGCAACACTTCGGAAGCAAAAACCGGAAGTAAGGCAACCGCTCCTCCGAACAAAACCCCGAACATATCGAGTGCCAGGGCACCTAATAAAACCTGGTGACCAAATACAAACCTGATCCCAGTCGATAAACTTGTGAAAATTCCTTCACCTGCTTTGCGCACAGGAAGTGGAACGGACCTGGAGGAATAAAAGAATACCAGGCTTAAAGCTGAAAAGAAAACTACAAAAATAAAAGCGGTATGTATTCCGACAAATCCATATATTAATCCCCCGGCAGCCGGACCCGATACAGCAGCAATATGCCATATGGTGCTGTTCCATGTGGATGAATTGGCATACAAGCTGCGCGGCACAATCTGCGCCATATATGCCGACTGAGCAGGGTAAAAGAATGCCCTGGCGAGTCCTGTAACCGAAATCACGAGATATAAAGGCAACACTCCGTTAGTAAGGTATAAAGCCGGCATAATGTAGCTCATATACAGCAAAACAGCCGCACAAACCACATAAACAGTTGCTGTCAGGGCAATGATTGTTTTCCGGTTGATTATATCAGCCACATGTCCGGCAAACAAGGCAACAACAAGAAACGGAATTGCTTCTGAAAGACCTATAAGGCCCAGCGAAAAAGGATCATGAGTAAGATCATAAACCTGCCAGCCCACGATAACGCTCTGCATCTGTATGGCAAAGGTGAGAAAAAAGCGGCCGGCAATAAACCGTCTGAACCCGGCGACCCGCCATACGGCATAGGCATCGTTCTGATAAAAAAGCGACCGGAGTTTGCTCAAGATAATTTAATTGGATTTTGGCCGCAAAGTTCAGCTATTTTGCGTTCTGACACAATGGT
>JBBSBT010000451.1:0-3363 GCA_038250985.1 Bacteroidales bacterium | reverse complement strand
TTTCCGCTGCCATTCCGACAGGCATAAAACAGCAACCGGAGAGACTATTTCGAGAAATTGTGATCTTTGCCATAGTATCATGGCCCAGGGTCCTACAGGAAAAGTTCAAACAGTTGATTTAGGCAAATCGATGGAATTTGTTCACCCGGTTGGAATCAGGGGTGCATGGAAAACAGCTTTCTGTTCCGAATGTCACAAAGTATTGTATGAATAAATGCTATTGGAATTAAAGCCTGATTTGTGCTAAAACAGGCTGTTAATTCGATTAAAGGAATCATCATACCAAAAGCCGCCTCTCAAAAAGGCGGCTTTTGTATTTTATTCTGATAATGAAAGACCATGTTTTATGAAAATACTTAATATGGAATCTTTTTCTATTACTCTGAAAGGAAACAACATCACTTCAAAGATGTTACGGGAAGAATAAAACTGATAGACTTTTCATCAATTTAGCCTGTAGGCAGTTAAGTAGTTCTATCCTCTTCCTTTTCTTTAAGTTTCCTCACATAATAAGTGGAAATAACTATTGAAGTAACTGCAAAAGCCAGGAATATAAGTATGCGATAAATCAGGTCTATTTTTGCCAGGTCAACAATAAACAGATAAAATGCTGAAACAAGCAAATTGCCCATTGCCATCCACCGGTATTTGATACTTTTTACATATATACTTAACCCGAAATAAATCCCGGCAATCAAAAGCCACGATACTGTTATATATTGCCCCGGCAATCCATTGTAAGTTGCATATAACATTGATAAAAACAGTGTAAACAAGTAAACATTCCTTATGAAATTAGTCTTTATATTCAATCGCTCTTTCTGCCAGTTAATTATCCGTGCTGATAAAAATGCAACCAGCGGAATTGAAAAATTAACTGCCTGTAATGTTCCTGACAGGTTGTAATATAAAATTACCAGCGTAACCATCAGGAAAGTATTCATTAAAGTTATAATATAGGACCTGTACCATAGAGCTAACGCCAGCACCAGGAAGCTTTGGCAGATCAACAATAAAAACGCATCAGGAAATTGATAGATACCATAGATGGTTATACTTATGGCAACAAATCCAAACAATGCGAAAAGTGCAGGCGAGTATTTCCATGGTGAATACATCTTAAGCACCACAGAATAAGCAATACTTGCAATGGAAATTGCAGTAAAAAACGGGACATATGTAGTTGGGAAATGCAAGAATACCAACGAAAGCAGTAAAGCCGAATATGCAGTCCCGGCAAGCAGTAAAGTTGATACTATCACTTTTTCAGGATATGCATTATCAGATTTGCGGAATGCTACAAGGGAATAAATGACAGTGATTATGGAAAAATAAATAAATGAATAATGGTAAGTTAAATCACCAGGTATTTTAACCAATGATAAAGGATTACTCAGCAACCAGATCAGACATATGAAATAACTGATGCATAAGATGAAAATCATAGCTTTCCACCAATTGTATTTCCAGAAGAAATAAAGTACAAGGGCATTCGTAGCTATAACGATAAGAAAAAACGGGTGAGTATGGTCAGTAACAAATGCAGTTATCATTGCCATTGTAAGTGCCAGTCCGGCTATAACCTGGGATTGTTTTTTAAATGCTGTATATATCTGAATGCCAACTACTATGAGCAGTAAAATCGCAGCAATCACCTGGTTTGCCAACAAGGGTTTATCATTATAATAATGCAATCGAAGGACGATATAGTACAAAATGATGTATCCAAACAGATTGAACATAAATGACAGGTAGGTGAAGCTTTTCCTGAAATAATGTGACATGATAAAAACCCCGGCAACACTTAATCCGCCAACAATCAGGGAAACTACCGGCTTGCCGGCATCATCAAAGTATTGCCACAGAAAGACAATAGCAAAGAATAATACAATATTCCCGAGCCAGGCCAAACCATATTCGCCAAGGTTTGATTCAAAAGGAGCGCTTATCGAAAATTTCAGGTCTGTGAATTCTGAATCATCATCTTCTGTTTCTTCTCCGCTGACAGATTGCAGTTGCGTAACCTGTTCCTTGTTTAATTCCAAACGGGCAATCCGCTCTTCAATGGAATCCAGACGTCTTAAAATTTTTTCTAAATCCTCATTTTTAAAATCATTAGAATTCATAGTACATTCCTTCCTATTTTAAAGTAATTATTTAAAAACAAGCACTTTGCGTGAGAATAGAAGTTGATAAATCTGCCTGTTTATCCACATGGAAGATCCGGAATTCTATTTTGAATTAGAATTGCTTATTGGAAATGATTACAAAAGTTTGTATTCAGACAAGCATCAAACATTTTGAATTTCAGGCTCATCCTCTATTTTCTTCCACGGAGGAAATAACCATAAAAGGAATGCTAGTATTACGAAAGGAACTATGAGCCAGAAAGCAGACATCAGATAACCTTCGGCCCCGATCAATCCGATTTTGAAGTCGGTATATCCATAAAAGCTTTTCGAGAACAATTGTCCGCCTATAACAACATTCCAACGCATAAAGAATATTCCGACCAGAATCAGTGAAGGTATTATCATGTAAATTGCTTTTCTGATCCGTTCTTTTGGTTTATAGAATTGCAGGGTTCCTAATGTAAGTAATGGAATAACGGTACCGATTAATCCCTGCATAATAAATAGAGTAAAGAAGAGTCTTCCAAACACCAGATTATGCAGCACTTCGAACGATTCTTCAGCCTCATAAATACGGTGAATCTGATCCAGTCCTTCAAGTACAAAATCCATGATCAGGATGTAAAACAAATATGAGGCAATGGTATCAAGACATGCCATATCTATTTTTACTTTCCGTACAGCTGTTATTACAATATAAACAAGCATTACCAAGGCAATACCGGATACAATAGCCGAAAACAGGAAAATCACCGGCATCAGAACTGTTGACCACCATGGGTTTGCTTTGATCGATCCGAAAATAAATCCAACGTATCCATGAAGTAAAAACGCTGATGGCACACCTATTACGGTAACTATATACCCTAACTTTTTATCCAGAGCTATGGCCTTCGGCGAAATGTCAGTTGTATAAAGTGAGAGTGCTCTGTATAGAAATCGCTTAAATCCTGTTGTTTCATTTGCCCATATGATCATATCACGGCGGTAATCGAACCATATTTCGAGTAATAGTACTACCATGAGATACCATAAATACACAAAACCAAAAATTGCCATAGCTGAACTCAAATGAGGCGTAGTCATTATTTCATACGCTCTGAATGGTTTCCCCAAATGGCTGATGAGCGGCATGGTAGCAACCAGCATGAATGACAAGGCGGTTAGCAGCGCAATTCCATAGGTTGGCCGGAGTACGCGTATTTTAAAAATACGTTCAAGCGAAGCAAGG
>JBBSBT010000450.1:0-3365 GCA_038250985.1 Bacteroidales bacterium | reverse complement strand
TCCGAATCTATTCTTCCTTCCATCACCAACCGAAGCCTGATGGCATTGGCCGAGGATATGGGAATGAAAGTGGAAAGACGGCAAATTGCTCTGGAAGAACTTTCGGAATTCGACGAAGTTGGAGCTTGCGGAACTGCAGCCGTTATTTCACCTATCCGGCGGATAGTGGATAAGGAAATGGGTAAAGAATGGAATTACTGCCTTGATGGAAAAGCCGGAGAGAAATCATCGTTATTATACAAACGGCTTGTTGATATTCAATGTGGTGATGCCGAAGATAAATTTGGATGGACTTCAGTGGTTGATTAAAAATCGCTGAAACAGAATAACAAAAACGCCGGGAAATTTCCCGGCGTTTTTGTTACCTAATCAATTATTACTTTCCCGAAATCAATTCAAATGCTGTATCCAGGTAAGTGAAAATATCTTTGGGTGCGTAGTGCTCATATTCCTTGCTTCTTTCATTGCCCAGCCTTACAACAACAGCATCCAGCGATGGGATAATGAAAATATACTGACCCAGGATACCCCGGGCATACACAACCTTATGTCCCTTATATGTTAGCATCCAGAACTGGTACCCGTAATAAGTAAGGGGACTTCCGTCCTCGCCTGTGATCCAGGTGGCGGGAGATGTGGCTTCTTCCAGGTAGGCTTTCGAAACAATCTGACGGTTGTTGAACTGTCCGCTGTCGAGAACCATCTGGCCAATACGTGCAAAATCAGTAGCTGTGCTGTTAAAGCAGCAATATGCTTTTTCAACTCCGCCTTCCTTGTCGAGACTCCATAAAGCAGGATGCTCAGCGCCAAGCGGCTTCCAGAGTTTCTCTGATGCATAATCGGAAAGTGACTTTCCTGAAGCTTCCTCTATGATCAATGATAGCAACTGGGAGTCACAACTCTGGTACCTGAATATTTTTCCGGGCTGGCTTACAACTTTCAGCGCAAGCACCTGATCGGCCAGGTGACTGCCATAGTAGGCTTTGGTAGTCGGCGAAAAAAGGCTGGAATATTCTTCGTCCCAATCCAAACCCGAACTCATGGTAAGAAGGTCCTTGATGCGCAGTGTAAATCCATTGGTGTTTTTAAATCCGGGAAGAAAATCGGTGATGGGTTGATCCAGACTTTTAATTTTTCCTTCGTCAACCAGGCAGCCGATTAATAGTGAGACTATGCTTTTGGCTGCTGAAAATGAGTTACTCCGTGTGGTATCACTTCCTCCGTCCCAATATTGCTCGTGAAGGATTTTATTATCGCGGATAATCACAAAAGCAGTAGTTCCGAATGATTCAATACTTTCCAGGTCGGCAGGACTTAGCTTTTGCTCGTTATAAAGCGAATCGTGTCTCCATAGAATGGGACTGCCGATCTGCACCTCGCGGTTTTCAAATATTTTATAATTATTGATTTTGGCATGGCCATATATTACGGCCCGTCGAAGATGAGCGGGAGCCAGAACTATAACCAACACGACAAACACAGCCAAAGAAATAAGCGTGCGGGTAGTTTTTTTACTCATAATTATCAGATTAAATGATGTGTTTGTAAAATCGCTTCCATTTCCACCTGCATGGACTGTGCTTCGTCGGCTGCTTTTTTAGCAAAATCGGTTCCTGCTGATGCAAAGAGTATGCTTCTTGAAGCATTCACCAGTAATCCGCAGTGGTCGTTCAAACCGTATTTCGCCACAGCGTTCAGGTCGCCGCCTTGCGCCCCGACTCCGGGCACCAGTAGGAAATGGTCCGGTAATATGTTTCTTATTTCTGCCAGCATTTCAGCTTTGGTTGCACCCACAACGTACATCATATTATCATACGATCCCCATTTGGATGAGCGTTCGAGTACACGTTCGAACAGGCGTGTTTCATCCATATCCGAAAATAATTGAAAATCGTCGGAACCTTTGTTTGAAGTCAGCGCCAGAATGATTGCCCATTTGCCCGGGAATGCCAGGAACGGCTTCACTGAATCTTCTCCCATATAAGGCGCCACGGTAATCGCATCGAAACTGAATCCTGAGGCTTGTTTATCGAAAACTGAAATGGCATATTGTGTAGACGTATTCCCGATATCACCGCGTTTGGCATCGGCAATGGTAAAAACTTCACTTTTGAAATTTTCAAGATAATTCATTGTCTTTTCCAGGCTGATCATCCCTTTTATCCCCCGGCTTTCGTAAAAGGCAAGGTTCGGTTTGTACGCAACGGCAAAAGGCAGAGTTGCATCAACAATCAGTTTATTGAACTCAAAAACAGGATCTTCAGTGCCGAGAAGGTGTTTCGGGATTTTATTCAGATCGCTGTCGAGGCCGACACAGAGGAAAGATTTTTTTGATTGGATAAGGTGGAAAAGGGCGGTGCGATTCATAATCGGAATTGGTTTTCAATAAAAAAATGAACTAATCAGTCGGGTTATTTTGAAATATGGCAAATCCTAAGACCTCTACAGCGTTTTCAGTTACCCGAAAAACAATTTATATCCTTTGAATACTAAATCTCTTATAGTTTCATCCTTAAAATATATTGATTTTCGGAAAAAATATGGATTGGGAGGTATTTGTCTAATTCTCTCAAACAGATCAGACTTAAATTTCCGGGCTCTTCCGGGGCTATCTAATGCTATGTATTTAAGTTGATGTTTGAGCCTGTTGATAAAAGTATCCTTAAATACGATTTTCATGCTGTTTTATACTTTTTTCAAGTCGTTCTTCAGCCTCTTCAACACTCATGAATTTTGCTTCACCCGAAATAATTTCGTTGAGTTCTTTTTCAAGATACTTCTGGTCATTGTCGAACGTAGAATTTTCAGCAACTATCTCAATTTCGTCTTTACTGAATTTACTGAGAAGCCACAATAACTTATCGTAAATCTTATCATTTACCTTTAATCTGATTGTATGCATATGACTCATTGTTTCAACAAAGATAAATAAAGTAATGCAAACAACATACGATAATAAATGGTAAAAAAAGGTTGGAGAGCTGTTACTGAACTTGTAATCTGGGTTCTATAATTTAAAATTGCGGGCTTCAAATCAGCCCGACATCTCAAATCCAACATTATTCTGTAACTTCTTTCAATCTCTCTGCATTTTCAGCCAGCTGCAGCGCATCGATAAAATCCTGTACTTCACCATCAAGGAATACGGGAAGGTTGTACATAGTGAGGTTGATGCGGTGATCCGTTACCCGGCTTTGCGGATAATTATAGGTGCGGATTTTTGCTGATCGGTCGCCGGATGAAACCATGGTTTTACGTTTTTTTGAAATTTCATCCAGGTATTTCTGGTATTCCCTTTCAAAGATACGGGCCCGCAGCACAGTCATGGCTTTTTCGAAATTCTTCATCTGCGATTTTTCATCCTG
>JBBSBT010000449.1:0-3378 GCA_038250985.1 Bacteroidales bacterium | reverse complement strand
TTTATACCCAACGTGAATGAGTTGCCTGAAAGAAAGGTTGTAGTTTTTATTCGTAAGGTCATGCTGCAAAACATCAACATATTGTTTTGAAGTCCAGCTGTTTACATCCTTTGGTGCTGGCAGTTGCGCCGGATCAATTTCAACCACCGAAGCATAAGGTTTTGTCAGTTCATCAAGCCGGTTGTAAGCTTCACTGTAAATCCGCTTTGCCATATCAAGCCCTTTTCCGCCGGCCATTGCCAGTCCAATCACTTCTTCGAGCCAGGTGGTGCCTGCCGTTTTCAGGTGAAGGCCACTGTTGTGTTTTCTGACCAGCTTACCTATGATCGGGTAAATACTGAATTTATCACTCCCTGAATGTACGCTTACTTTAAGGTTCGAAGGCAAGCCGAAATTCGCAATTGAATACTTTATTACAAGCAGGTCGGCTTCAAATTCCTGTTCAAACTTCTGAATGTCTCCTTTATAATCAACACCTTTATTAAACCTCCCTGTAAATTTAGGAGCTATTGTATTGACAGGTATTTTCGTTTCGGCGATCATTTTCAGAATTACCAGCATATCAACCGGGCTTTGCGGTTCATCAACCTCATCCATGGATATTTCGGTAATAAAAGGGAGATTGCCCTTGAGTTGCCTGATATGCGCATAAATTTTTCCTGCTTCATCTATTGCCGGTAAGAACTTGGAAACAATCGCAAGAAGTTCATCTTTTGTAATCTCAATCGGATGCGATAAACCGGAAATGGCAATATGGCCAACCAATGAATCAAGTTTTTCGAGCATCTGTTTTAGTTTGACCTCATCAACCGGATTTAATCCGATGTAGTCAGCCACATCGATGGTGAAAAAATCACAGTAATCAATAAATTTATCCACATTACTCAGGTTAATGTGATCAGCATCAACAAAGTAATCGTGTTTAAAATTCCTGATCTTAACTGCTGCATCGGCTGACGCACGTGTGTCGGCCGGAATGGAATGAACAATGGAATGTTCGCGGTTCGATTTATTCCAGACAGGGGTTATTGAAACGCCTAACTTTCCGGCTGCAATAATGGCATCAAGTTGAGCAGGAGCTTCCTTCTCAAAACGATCACCGATTCCGATTGAATACTTTCCGAAATTCATCATATAGATTTATTGAATTAGATTTATTTTAATGAGAACTGTAACAATTATCTGAATATCAGTTCATAAAAAACTCAGATATCTGGTTTTATATGTGTAGTGATAACTTGAACAACATCTCCAAAAACCGGAATCCGATTCTGCTTGAGCTTATTCCGGATTTTAGGTCCTGGATATTCGTACAAATTTAATGTATTCTTTTGTTCCGTGTGCGCACACGGTGATATTTTTTTTACTTTTGTACAAATCAGGACTGAAATAATGACCAATAAAAACATAAAACCAGCCATTACACTTAAAGAAGTTGCCAGGATTGCCGGGGTTTCGCCGGGAACAGTTGACCGTGTTATTCATAACAGGGCAGAAGTATCGGCAGATACCCACAGCCGGATAATGAAAATTATTAAGGATCTTGGATATCAGCCTAACCTGCTTGCCCGTTCGCTTGCATCAAAAAAAACATTTCAGATTGCCATTATCCGTCCGAAACACACTAAATCCAATCCATATTGGTTGCAATCCATGGAAGGCATAAAAAAAGCGGTTGCTGAATTCGGGCCTTTCGGCTTTAAACTGCTGGTTTTTGAGTTTGATTCCACGGATGAACAATCGTTTAAAGTCACAAGCAAACAAGCGCTTGAATTTCATCCTGATGGCGTAATTCTGGTTCCTTTTTTTATAAAGGAATCGAATCTGTTCCTGGATGAATGTGAAAAATTAAATATCCCGTATTGTTTCCTGGATTCATGTTTAAAAAACAGGAATTACCTGAGCTTTGTAGGACAGGACGGATTTCAGAGTGGTTATGTTTCGGCAAAACTGATGAATTATATGCTTCCTGATCCGGCAAAAATCCTGGTTGTGAATATATCTTCTTCTTTCGGAAATACAAATATGCTTTACCAGCGTGTACAGGGATTCAGGGAGTTCTTTAAATCGGATCCGAAACACAAGACAGTTGAAATTATTCAACGTGAAATACCTGATTCCAGCGATCCGCAAAAGATCAATTTCGACAAAAGTATTATCGAAGAATATGGTATACAGGGAGTTTATATTCCTAACTCACGATCTTATATTGTTGCCCGGCTTCTTGAAAAACACCACCTGGATAATCTGCCTGTAATCGGGTATGACCTGATTCCGCAGAATATTAAGTTGCTTCAAAACGGGTATATTGATTTCCTGGTAGGTCAACGTCCGCAGAAACAAGCTATCAAGATAGTTTCTATCTTTTTCGAACACCTGGTTTTAAAAAAAGAAGTGATACGGGATAATTTCTCACCTATCGATATTATTACCAGGGAAAACCTGAACTACTATTCGAAAAGCCTCGAGGGATAAAGCTATAGAATGTATCCGGATAAACAATTTATTAACCTAAATCCAACCTTGTGAAAACCATAAAATATTTATTTCTTTCGGGATTAGTACTGTTTTCAATTACAGCATTTACATGGTTATCCACTAAACCGGTTCTCTACCTGGCCGGTGATTCAACCATGGCAAACAAGCCGCTCGATGACAACCACGAAAGAGGCTGGGGGCAATTGTTGCCGGAGTTTTTCAATAATGAGATAAGCATTGAGAATCATGCTATGAATGGCCGCAGTACCCGTTCGTTTATCTACGAGGGCAGATGGGACTCACTGATGAATAAACTCAGAAAAGGCGATTTTGTGGTTATACAATTCGGGCATAATGACGAGAGCATTCAGAAAACAGAGAGATATTGTACGCCTAAAGAATACCGATATAATCTTACGCGTTTTATTAAGGATGTGAGAAGCAAAGGCGCAAATCCGATTTTGTGTACATCAGTTCAGAGAAGAAAGTTTGATGAAAATGGCAAATTCCAGGATACGCACGGCGATTACCCCGGATATGTCAGAGAACTGGCCGCTCAATTGAATGTACCGTTAGTTGATATGCAGAAGAAAAGCGAAAAAGTGATTCTGGAGCATGGTGAGGAAGGCTCAAAAAAGATATTCCTGCATATCAGTCCAGGTGAATATAAATCGCTACCCGACGGGAAACTAGATAATACTCACTTTTCAGAATATGGCGCACGCCTGATGGCAGGTTTGTTTTGTGAAGGATTGAATGAAATGAATTCCGGCCTGGTGAGATATCTCAGACCTGAATATATCAAAACAACCACAACCGGCTCACCTGGAAAAAATCCCTGAAAAGAATTTAATTTCCCACACTGATAAAATCCCTGTAAGTTTATGATTTACAGGGATT
>JBBSBT010000448.1:0-3382 GCA_038250985.1 Bacteroidales bacterium | reverse complement strand
CCGGCAATAAAATATTCGCCTGCATCATTAAGTTTATCCATTTCGGCTTTAAATTCCTCAAAATGTTTTTTCTTGGTATCGTCGGTAGCAAACGCCGATGCGTGGATGTTAAGCAGCGGTATTTCTTTAAATCCCGGAATTTTCACCGTTCCTGTAACGATACAGGAATGAAGGTAGAAATAGTTGACAATGCCGGCCTGGTCGCCACGCGTGGCTAAATTGATACGTTTGGCATCCGTGATAGGCCAGGGTGAAAGTATCACCTGTCCCATTTCCAGCCTGCCAAGCCCGTCGCTCGGAATGAACTCTGATTTCCATTCAGGCACATATGCCGCGTAATTAAAATAAGTATGATCAAGGATATACTGAAGTTCATTGATATAGGCCGTACGGTTCGACTTAATATCACATTCCTGCAGGAAAAGGATATCGGGCTTAACTTCCATAATTCGCGCCACTATAGCTTCAAGACCCGGCATAACTTCTTCTTTTTTGAAAACAGTTCTGTTGCCGCAGGCATCGCCAAACCAAGGCTGCCGGCCGATCCCGAAGCGGATATTCCATGTCATAACCTTTAGCGTTGAATCCGGTGTGGGAGGTGTAACTTTTACGCTCTTCGTGTACATAACGGCATCTTCCACATCGTTGAAGCTGGTGGCTAAAGGCTCGCAGGCATTGACTAAAAGTAAAATTCCTGATAAAAAAAGCAGGAAAAGGTAGCGCTTTTTAATATTGTAGTTTCTCATATTTAGCAATCTATATTTGTCAAAAGTAATGAATTCAATCCACTGGCGGTTTGTTTGCCTTATTATTTCTGAAAAGAGTAGCCCGCATTATTAAAGGGCTATAACAGCCTGATTTATTTTATTGAAGTGTTTCACTACTTTTTCTTTAAAATCAAGACGGAACTGACAGGTGCATGGTCTGAATCAGTAAAAAAATCCTGGTGAGTAATGGTAGATCCTTTTTGCCATCGGCTGTTGGTGTACAGGTAATCCAATGTGCGGTCCCAGAAATGTTCCGGTCGTGTAGAATGCGAAAAAAAAGCCTCCTGGTTTTGGTGATATTCTTCAAGCGTAACCGCACAATTATATTTGTTGTACAATCCATTCAGCCATTCCGATTCAGGTATATAGTTACTTCCATCCTTATGCATGGGATCATCTCCGGGATGGTGAAATGATTCGCCCGGACACATGTCTTCCATGCAATAGTCGGTTGAATCGGATCCCGGAGGTAGGGTATTCAGATCGCCACCGGCAAAAAACCAACCCCCATCACTCACAATATTGTCAAGTTCTTTTTGAAATGCTTCGATATGTTGATGCTTGGTATCATCGGTCGCAAACGCCGAAGCATGGATATTTACTGCATAGAAATCAGTAATACCCGGAATTTCGATTCTTGCTTTCACCATGCAGCAGCGCTCGTAAAAATAACGTGTCAGCGCACCCTGGTCCTTACGCAAAGGCAATTGTATGCGAATAGATTTTCCAAAAGGCCATCGCGAAAGAATGGCATTTGATTCGTGAAGGCGTCCCAACCCGTCACTGGGAATAAACTGTGCCTTCCATTGTAACCCGTAAACTGCATAGCTAAAATAGGTGTGATCCAAAATCCATCGGAGTTCATCCACATATGCCGATCGGTTTGAATTGATATCCGCTTCCTGGAGCAGCAGTACATCAGGCTTTATCTGGTTAATCCGGTCAGCAATGGATTGAAGTTTCGCTAAAATTTCATCTTTTGTATATACTACCTTATCCCCACAGGCATCCCCAAACCATTCGCCACGGCCAATGGCAAATCGAATGTTCCAGGTCATGACTAGTATTGAAGAATCAGGTTGCGGCGCATTAACTACCGGGCTTTTTGTGTAAAAAACGGCATCTTCGGTATCATCGAAAGAGGTAGCAGGAGGCTCGCATGAATGTAACCCTGCTAAAAATAAGGCAAAGATGAAAAGTATGCGGACTTCTCTGAAAACGATGGTCTTCATGATGGTTAGCCTTATATTATCAAAGGTAGTGAATGTTTGGGCTTAATATTCCGGCAGGGAAAAGATTTTTACCAGGAAAATTTCCTGATGACTCAATCAATCAGCCCAGGCATTGAAAAATCCCCAAATTAATATATTTTTACGCCATGAAAACAGCCGAAGAACTCAATACCGGATGGCGCAAAGTAGCATCCTCCATCTACCGAAGGCCGACCGATTCAAAGATATTTGGTTCGGTTGAAATAGATATAACCGATCTTGAAAAATTCATTAACGAAAAACGCAAAAACGGCATAAAAGCCACACTCACCCATATTTTTGTTCTTGCCGCAGCCAGGGCGCTGAAAGAGGAAGTTCCTGAACTTAATACGTATATAAAGCGTGGGAATGTGGTTTTGCGTGATCATATCGATGTGATGGTAAGCGTTTTATTACGCGAATCAGTTATGGGCTCGGTAATGATAAAAGATGCTGATAAACTTACGCTGGAAGAGATTATAAACGTTATGAATGAAGAAGTTCAGCGAGCCAGGCAAGGATCCGAAAACAAAACCATGCAGATAAAAGACAAACTGGCACGGATTCCTTGGCCTATAAGAGGATGGGTTTTCCGGATGCTGAAAACCATCACCGCTGATCTCGGCTATTCATTTCCATCGCTCGGCTTGTCCGCAAACAGTTTTGGCTCGTTTGTAGTGTCAAATATCGGAAGCGTGGGTCTGGATATGGGATATCCAGCCCTCTTTCCTTCGTCGAATGTTTCATTTGTTCTTGTTTTAGGAGGCGTCAATAGAAAGCCGATGGTTGTGGACGATCAGATTTTACCCCGTACAGTTCTTTCCCTTGGCGCCGCGCTGGATCACCGTGTGGTGGATGCCTCGCACGGCGGATTGCTGTTCCGTTACCTGAAAAAGATTGTTAAAAACCCGGAGTTGCTGGATGAGAAAATTTAGAATCAATTTTCCTGATCCGCGGTTCAATTGATGCTGTTGCCTTCTGCGGAAATGACTATTAAAATAATCAGGGAATTAGTTAGAAAGGCTTAGGACACCTCAATTCGTTAATTTGAAGTATATTGGCATATTAAACAAAACATCCACTTTCTCCCCATCCTGGTATCCCGGGTTCCAGCGAGGCATTTTTTTGACCACGCGTAAAGCTTCCTCATCGCAACCGCTGCCAATGCCCCGCAGAATCTTTACATCTGCCAGTCGACCATCTGTTTTTACAACGAAACTTATGTAAACAGTGCCCTGAATGCCATTTTCGGACGCCTGTTTAGGATATGTGATATTTTCGGCAAGGAATTTATTCCGTTCAGTTTCACCACCCGGGAACGAAGGCATTTCTTCAACGACTGTAAAGACTTCCTTGCTCTCATTT
>JBBSBT010000447.1:0-3403 GCA_038250985.1 Bacteroidales bacterium | reverse complement strand
TACTTTCAATTAATATTTGCCTCAAATAATTGAAAATATTTTTATTCTGTTGTAACTTTATACCCCACTTAACCGTATTACCTTCGAAAACCAACAACCGAAAGCCTGCTAAATGACTACCTCCGAATACAATTCATGTGCCGATTTATACTCCGACGGAGTGTATCGCTTTATCCTGAAGAACATCAGGGACAGGGATACCGCCCAGGATATTGTGCAGGAATCGTATGTGCGCATGTGGGAAAGAGTAAAAGATATAACATACGAAAAAGCGCGCGCCTACCTTTTTACAACGGCCTATCACACCATGATTGACCATATCCGTAAAAACCAGCGGCTCAGTTCTTTGGATGACAGTTATACTGAAGCTCACGATGAATCGCCCGGCACATATAACGACCTGAAAGAAGTAATTAACGAAGCCGTTGCGAAACTGCCTGAAATACAACGATCGGTCATTATGCTACGTGACTATGAAGGATACTCATACGAAGAAATCGGAGGAATACTTCAACTCAACGAATCACAGGTAAAAGTCTACATCTTCAGGGCGCGGACTTTTTTAAAACAATACATAGGAAGCCTCGACTTAGTACTCTAGTAAACACAGCTTATTAAAGATCAAACAAAATGAAAATCAACAGGGATAATTACGAAGCATATTTCCTCGACTATCACGAAGGGCAGTTAAGTCCCGGAATGGTTGCGGAAGTCCTGTTATTCGTTAAAGAAAATCCCGAACTTAAAACTTTGCTTGAAGAGTACAAAGCAATTTCGCTGCTGGCTGATCAGGATATTGTTTTTGAGAAAAAATCATCCCTAAAAAAAAATCAGGTTTTCGCCACTGCGAAGGTTAATGAACTGAATTACGAAGAATACCTGCTGAACGAAACCGAAGGACTGCTGAATGAGGATGAACTTTCGGCCATCGAAGAATTTATCAGCATTAATCCCCAGTTTGAAAAGGAACGCAGATTATTTTCACTGGCTCATCTTTCAGTTGATGATGATATTGTATTTGAAGCTAAGGAATCATTAAAGAAAAAGGCCATTGCTGTCGGGAACATCAATGAGGGAACTTACGAAACTTTAATGGCACGCGATCTCGAAGGTGACCTGAACCTGGATGAGGAACTTCAGCTTGCCGAATTCATGCAATACAATCCCCAGCTCGAAAAAGCCCGCAGGGTCTATGCACATACAATTCTCAGCCCCGAAACTGATATAATATTTGAAGATAAAAACAGTCTGAAACATTCAGTAGTGATTCCTTTACGGCGTATTGTTTACTACACTCTTTCGGCAGCGGCATCCCTTGCACTGATATTCAGCATTTATTTTTTGCTCGACCGCAATGATATTCCACGCAATATTGTCCAACAGGGAAATGTAAAAAATAAAGTCAATACGATTATAATACAGCCCGCACAGTCAGTACCTGATAAACAAGTGGCTGTAAATATTAATACGCCGGCTAAAGTTACTTCAGCCCCTGATAAAAATAATAGGATCATCCCAAAGGATAAAAAAAGGGAAATGAGCGCTAAAGGCACGAGCATGGTGCAGGGACAACTGGCATACATTGACAGAAGTCCAATAAAAACTCTGCCACTCATGCCGGCAAACGAAATAACATCACACTCATACGTTGCACCGGAATTTACATTTATCAGGGTCAGCCAGATGTATTCGAACCAAAACAGGGAGTTTTACTATAATCTGAAACTCGCTGAAGAGATTGAATATGCACAGCTGAATTCAAAAGACCAGGATCCTGCCGGGACAATTTTTAATACTTTAAAAGGAAAAGTGCAGAATTTATTTGCCTTTAACAAACCTGCACCTCCTAAAGACGAAACAAAGAACTTCTCACTATGGACTTTTGCAGAACTGGGAGTGAATACATACAACAAAGTTACATCGAGTGAACTTGAACTGAACCTGGAGAAAGACAAAACAGGAAAAGTTGTTGGTTATGAACTTCAGGGAGGACTTATCGATATCGAAAAAGACCTTAGAAAGTAACACTTGTAAAACAAACAGATTAAATCCGGGCTTAGTCCGGATTTTTTTTTGATACGTTGTTGTAACATTTTACCCTATTTCATCGTCATGCTTCAGTGATCAAAAGCTATAAACTAAATCCAGGACACATGAAAAAGATAACATCAGCAATCGCAGTATTGATGCTGCTAACATTTACATTCAGTAATGTTATGGCTCAAACAAAAGGAAATGGAAATGTAACCAGGCAGGAAAGAAAGGTTTCCTCTTTTGATGCCATTAATGTTGGCAGCGCCATTAACCTGATCATCAGGCAAGGAACTGAGCAGTCGGTATGGGTTGAGACAGATGAGAATCTGCAGGACCTTATTACCGTTAAAGTATCAAACGGGACTTTAAACCTGGGATGCAAAGGAGTTAAGAATTTCAAAAAAATGGATGTTTACGTAACAGCAGTGAAACTAAATAAGATTGAAGCCAGCGGAGCATCAATGGTAACAAGTGAAACTCCACTAAAAAGTGATGTTTTCAGCCTTAAAACTTCGGGAGCGGCTAAGGTTAAGCTCGATATCAAAACTGATACTTTCAACGGCCAAACCAGCGGAGCTGCATCCAATAAATTGATTCTTTCTGCCAAAACCGCTTCAACTGAAATTAGCGGAGCCGGAAATATGATGTTGAAAGGGTCGGTTGAAAAACACAACACCGAAGTCTCGGGAGCCGCACACCTGGAAGCTTCGGATTTAGCAACAGACTATACCGATGCCAAAGTTTCAGGAGCAGGCAGCGCTGATGTAGTGGCACACAAACAGTTGCAAACGGATCTCTCGGGTGCTGGAAGTATTACATACCTTGATAATGGCAAAACCAAAAAGCTGGACCGAAGTAATGATGGAGGCCTGATAACTTTTTAAACTGAAGGCTTGCCAGATATCTATAGCTGCATAAAATCAACATACTTTATAAATCCGGGGTTATTCCCCGGATTTTCTTTTTAACTATGGATGGAAAGACTATTTTATATCACTATTGTCCGGTATCCGGATAAAATTTGTTTCGTCCCTGACGGGACTTAATTTAATTTTGTATCTTGTTTTCTACCAATATGTTGTCCCTAACGGGACAATCCCTTGGATTATTTGTGCAGCAAATAGCTATTGGTAGATTTAACAGCGACCCCATCTGAATTTGTCCTGTCAGGGCCTTAATGTTATTAAAGGGTTCAGGATATTATCTATTATTTTATCGGACAATAGTTATTTTGTTTATATGTTTCACAGGTTGTAAAAAAGGAAAATATGAATCTTTCATTACCATCAATTGAATTAAAATGAAAGGTTATGCAATAAATTCCACAAATATTTAACTTTTTTCAAATTACCTGTAACATTATGCCGGT
>JBBSBT010000446.1:0-3410 GCA_038250985.1 Bacteroidales bacterium | reverse complement strand
TTTGTTTATAACTAATAAGTAAATGAAACTACTTAAGCGTTTGCAAAATAAATTAACCAAATCATCCATTCCGACTTTTCGGAGTGGGCTCATTATTCATTATTCATTATTCATTATTCATTATTCATTATTCATTATTCATTATTAACTCTCATCCAGTGTCAGACACCCTGCGGGTGTGCAGACACTTTTCACTTTTCACTTTTCATTATTCACTATTCATTTAAAAGCTCCAGCAGAAATTGGTTCAGATTTTGCACCGCCAGCGGAATATCCCATCTCGAAACGGCCCGTTCTTCAATATAATTCGAAACGCTCCGGATCTGCATATGCCTTATTTTGTGCATTTTACAGGCATAGATGAATGCGGCTCCTTCCATGGATTCGACATCTACATTGTGCCTCGACAGAAAAGATTCAATCAGTTGTGCATTTCCGTGAACAGTGTTCACAGTTGCACCTGTAGCAATAAGCAATCCATTGAGCAGCGGACTCTCGAAAACGGAATCGTTGACCAGTTTCCCGCCTGAAAATGGAAATTCATCCTGATTAAGTAGTTTAAGGTCGATGATAGATAAAAAGTGTTCACCATCCTGGGCTCCGGTTTCGGGCAGGAAGTCGGAAATAATGTTCAAAACCTTTCCAATTGGTATACTCCGGTTAAAGCTGCCGCAGATACCGGCATTGATTACCGCATCGTACCTGTAGCACCCAAGGGCTGTTGTAGTTCCAACAGCAGTTGGCACCATGCCTACCCCGGTTATAAGTATATCAATCTGAAAATGTTTATACCTGTACCGTGTTATGTGGTATTTCAGAGTCCGCCCTTTGCCCAGTTCAACTATAAGGGGTTTTATCTCAAGTGATGTGGCTGATATAATCAGAAGTCTCATGGTTGAAGTTCTTTAGATATTTTTAAATCCTACCTGAAACCGAATAACCTGATGCATTTCTTATAAATTTCGGTATTATCCATTACTCCTGTAAATAATTCGGAGCCAGGCCCGTAAGCAAACACAGGCACCATGGTGGCAGTGTGGTCCTTAACCAGAAAAGTACCCTGAACATCGCCGGCAGTGATGTTTCCGCCTGTAATGCCAAATCCCCCGGTTTCGTGATCGGCAGTAACAATTACAAGGGTTTCACCGTTTATTCCTGCAAATTGAAGCGCTTTACCCACAGCATTGTCAAAATCAACGGTTTCGTCAACCACATAAGATACATTGTTATCGTGTCCGCCCCAGTCGATCTGCGAGCCTTCTATCATTATAAAAAATCCGTTTTTATTTCTTTTCAATATATCAAGTGCCATCACTGTTGCATCGGACAACATGCTCCCACGTCCTTTCGACATGGGTGGCATATGCTCATCGGCAAGTAAAGCAGCCAGGCGCTTTGTCGACGGCACATCCACATCTTTGAGGTTGCGTGCAATAAAAAAACCACGGCTAATCAGGCTATCGGTCAGGTTCAGGCTATCGGCCCTGCGGGCAAAGTGATTGTATCCGCCGCCAATAAATACATCGATATCAGAACGAAGGAAATCGAAAGCGATATCTGCATATTTCGAACGATCGGTGGTATGCGCAATGAATGAGGCAGGTGTTGCATGCGTAATCGCCGATGTTGAAACAAGTCCTGTTGAAAGTCCTCTTTTTCCTGCCATTTCGAGGATGGTTTCAACCGGCTGGCCATTTGTATCAACACCAATACTGTAATTATTGGTTTTAATACCGCTTGACAAAGCTGTGCCTCCGGCGCCTGAATCAGTAATGTAATTGTTAGCCGAATTAGTTACAGAAAATCCGCTGACAGGCATACCTGTCATATTCATTTTTCCATTTTTCGCGGTGTATCCGGCATAAACCTGGGCCGTTCCCATGCCATCACCAATCATAAGTATAATATTTTTCGGATGCTGCGCTTTCGGCTTTTTCTTTTTTTCTCCGGGATTTCCGGCAAAAAGCACTGGAAAAAAGAGAGTTATAATGAATATGTGGACAATAATTTTTTTCATAATACATATGTTTCGGCTACAAAAATACAAAATGATTTACAACCTCAACCTACAAAAACAAACCGGGCGAAGAGATATCTCTTCGCCCGGCTAAATTATTCCTGATTACTTCAGCGAAGAATCAGTTTACTTTTGAATATTAGGCATCTCAAGTCCATATCCTTTTTTCTTGTCTTCGGCTTTGAGCAGGAACGCAAATACAAGCGCGATTACACCAAATGATGTAAATATCAACATGGGTATGGTATAGTCGTAAGAGGTAATCACCTTGCCGGCGATGGTCCTGGTGCCGGTTATACAATATTTATCAAGCACCCAGCCAATCAAAAGCGGAACAAGCATAAGACCTATGTTTTGCACCCAGAAAATAAGGGCAAAAGCAGTTCCCAACTGACGTTCAGGAATGATTTTTGGTACTGAAGGCCACATGGCTGAGGGTACTAGAGAGAATCCTATTCCTAGTAATATTACATTGAAGATGGCAAAAATATAATTGTTGAAAATTGCTATCGAGAAAAGTAAATGAACCACTATGATAATTACTGCGCCGATAATCATAATGGTAGCGCCTTTTCCTTTTTTATCATAAATACCTCCAAATAATGGGGTAAGCAAAATAGTACCAAACGGAAGCAGACCCGGAATTGCTCCTGCCCAATACGGGTCAACACCAAATTTGTTGACCATGAGGTCGGTGGCATATTTCAGGAAAGGGAAAACAGCCGAATAGAACAAAACGCACAGAATGGCTATATACCACCAGCCTTTATTCTTAATGATAAAAAGAATATCGCCTAGTTTAAACTCTTCTTCCTCAACAACTTCTCTGCCAACGTTATCGGCAGCTACGGAAGCATCCAGTTTCTTATCCTCGAAAGTATAGAAGAAAAATGCTATCAAACCAATACAAAGCATTACTAAACCTATGAGTATAGGGGCGGAAACATGTCCGAAATACAAGGCAACCGGCAATGAAGTTGATATAGCAAGGGCTGTTCCCAAACGGGCAATTGATATCTGCAGTCCCATTGCCAACGCCATTTCGTGACCTTTAAACCACTTAACAATAATTTTCGAAACCGTTATACCGGCAACTTCAACCCCAACTCCAAAAACGGCAAATCCAAATGCAGCTGCCATCACTTGGGTTTTCCAGCCTAAAAACATTGTCCCATCCAGCGAATGTGTCGAAACAGCCCAGTATTTAATTGCTGCACCTACAACCATAATAGAGGCCGCCATCACTCCGGTAAAACGGACGCCCATTTTATCAAGAATTATTCCGCCTATAATCAGAAAGAAAAGGAAAACATTAAACCAGCCGTAAGCTGAAGTAAAAAATCCATATTCAGTACTTGTCCAGGTGAGTTCATTATTAAGCAGTCCCTTGAGT
>JBBSBT010000445.1:0-3415 GCA_038250985.1 Bacteroidales bacterium | reverse complement strand
GCTTTACTTATGGATTGTTTGTTTGCCAGTATTACTGCATAAATGACTGAACCCAGCAAGATGAGCCCTATCAGCCATTCGAAACCCGTCCATGTGACATTGGCTTTAAGATTGGCGACAGCAAAATCATCTTTGATAACTCCTGAACTTATTATCCTGTCCCTGAATTTTGCCACTAGCGGTAAAACAGCAACCAGGATTGAAAAAACAGCTGCAAACGAAATTAAGACTATACTCAGCCATTTGCGCCAGCGCAGAGATCCGTCGAGTAAATCGTGTATGGCAACCGCTGCCATATATGTCAACGGGAAATAGCAGAGGGAAGAATAGTGTACAATCTTTGTTGTCACAATGGTAAACAATAGTAAAACTACCCAAAACAGGATCAGCATAATCCCGTGAAACTGGCGTTGTGCGGCCGATTGACCTGTCGTTCGCCTGAAACGCATTAGCGCAAAAATGGAAGCAGGAAAAACGCCAACCAGCAATACGATAAAGTGATAGAACCAGGGCCCTCCATGACCGGCATCGGGAATGGAAAATAAACGGACCTGGTAAAGAATAAACTTCCACACCATATCAGCATGGCCGCTCAGGATCTGGATCAGGAACCATGAGCCACCAATCAGAATGGTAAGCAGAAGGAATACGGAAATATCGCTGAACCTGATTGTGAAAGCAGGCGTTGATTTTAAAACCCGGGATTTGATATGTAATTGACGCAATAAATCAGGCAGGTAAGCAATGGCAATAACCAACCCGATAATAAGCAGGGCTGTTGGTCCTTTGGTAAGGATGGCCAGGCCGGTAAATGTTCCCCACAGGGCTGAATACAAAAACCGACGCTTTGGTGTACTGATTTCACCAGCGGCATTCAGCCTGACGAAGAACCATACCGCTATAAAAATCAGCAGGTTGAACCAGGGATCGATAATGCCTGAGCGGAAATAGAAATGGGGTAAAATACTGCCGGCATAAACAATTACCCACCACAATCCGAAGCGTTCGTCATATAATTTCCTGCCGATATTAAAGATAAGCAGGAGTGAGGCAATGCCGCAAACCGCATTCGGGAATCGGGCAGCGAACTCATTGATGCCAAAGGTTTTCATGCTCAGCACCTGCATCCAGATAAAAAGAGGTGGTTTTTCCCAAAACGGACTGAAATTGATTTGGACATTTAGGTAATTGTGGCTGACGATCATTTCGCGCGCACATTCGGCAAAGTTGATCTCGTCCCAGTCGAAAAGATGAACCCCGCCTGCAAAAGGAATAAAAAGCAAGGCAGCGACGAATGCTATTATAAATTGCATCTGTATGCTGCTAACGGAAGTTCTGATTTTCACCTGTGCGATTTTCATCAAAATTATGAAAACATTTCCATTCACCAAAAAGCATTGGTAAATAAGGGAAAACTGTATTAAAAACCATCATGAAATCCGTATATGTGTTTTTTTGTATTTGTCAATTATTTTTTTTCATAGATTTACGCAATTATTAGGTTAATTTCAGTGAGAAAACGCCTGTTTTTAACTGAAATATCCTGGTTGTGCCGTTCCGGATGATTCCGGGTTTTCCAAAATAAGCAAGGGGATTATAGCCTTTTCGTAACAAGATTTTTTTTGATGTTTTGAAAAGCGGGTTTTCTGTGCAAAGTAAGGCGTTAGTAAAAAGTAAAATGAAGGAAAAAATAAAATTCAGGGGGCCCGTAAAATACAAGTTTCTGTATGCATACGTTTCAGTGCTTCACAGGCTGTTTTACAGGAGATTAACGGTTGTAGGCTATGAAAAAATCCCACACAATACACCGGTAATATTTGCCCCCAATCACCAGAATGCGCTTATGGATGCCCTGGCCGTGCTTTTTGCTGCACGAAAACCGGTTGTTTTCATGGCACGTGCTGATATATTTAAAAAGCCTTTTATTGCCAGAATCCTGAATTTCCTTAGGATACTTCCGATTTACCGGATCAGGGATGGTTATGGGGAATTGGGTCGCAACCAGGAAGTGTTCGACGATACCGTGGATGTATTAAAATCGAATACTCCCATCTGCATATTGCCTGAAGGCAATCACGAAGGATTGAAACGCTTACGCCCACTAAAAAAAGGAATCTTTCGTATTGCATTCCAGGCCGAACAGAGCAGTGAGTTCAATCTGAATCTTCATATCATACCCATCGGAATAGATTATTCGGATTATTTTAATGCAGGTGGTGACCTGATGCTGGTATTCGGAACACCCATCAAAATTGCTGACTACGCTGACCAATACCTCGAAAACGAGCAAAGAACCATCCATACATTGGTAGATGTACTTTCGGAAAATATCCGGAGCGTTATGATCCACATACCTGAAGAGCACTACCAGCTTACTTACCAGGTTAGTGAAATGTACGAACCCAATGTGTGGAACACCTGCATTTCCGACCGTAGACCTTACAATAAGCTGACTATCAGGCAATATATAATTCAGAAAATTACGGAAGCTTTCGCACAGTTTCCTGAAAAAGCAATTGTATTGGGAGATGCTCTTAATGTATACAACATCAGGTTGAGTGCTTCCGGAATAGCTGATTGTTCCCTGGTTGAAAAACAACCGGGGTTTATGTCACTTTTTTCCGAAGTCATTCTTACTCTGCTTTTTCTGCCTATTCATATTTATGGAACTATTCTTAGTTTTATTCCATATAAAATCCCTGTCTGGCAGGCTTCCAAAATGAAAGACGCAAACTTCAGGAGTTCCGTGCAGTTTGCGATCAGCCTGTTTTTGTTCCCGGTGTATTACCTGGCAATCATTTTAGTGTTTTGTTTGTTAACTGATGGGCTTCTGTTGAAACTGGTTTTCGCGTTAACGTTGCCTTTAACAGGTTTTTTTGCCTTTTATAATTATAAACGTATGGCCAAAATGTGGGATAAACTCCTGCTTATAAAATTCATGCTTACAAAAAGAGATGCTTACAATGACCTGCTCCGAGAGCGGAAACAAATTCTTGACCTTATAAAAACCACTATTAATAGCTGATTCTATGAAAAGACCACTACTGTTGATTATTGTTTTGACCGGATTTGTGCTTTTGCAAAATGCAGCCAGCGCACAGGACAAAGAAAAAAAAGTTGCTAAAACGCCCACCGGGCTTTCATTCGGAGGTTTGCCAACCATCTCCTTCGATGCGGATATGGGGTTTCAGTATGGTGGGCTGGTGAGTGTATACGATTATGGCGATGGAACTATTTATCCATCGTACAGGCAAATGATGAAGGTGGAAATTTCACGCTATACGAAAGGCTCCGGGACCAATCAGATTTTTTATGATGCGAAGAACCTGCTGCCACATCATTTGCGCTTAACCGCCGATTTGAGTTATCTGACTGAAAAATCACTCAATTTTTACGGCTTTAATGGGTATCAAAG
>JBBSBT010000444.1:0-3418 GCA_038250985.1 Bacteroidales bacterium | reverse complement strand
GTGGTTTTCCGTTCGGGACTTCTCGACCGGAATAACAACCTCACTTTGGAACCTGTCGGGAAAATGCTGGCGGAAGCCGATGTAATTAAACGGAATGTTTATGATAAAAAAGAATTTCAGGCTAAGCTGGTTGAACTTCATAAGCAAGGGAATGTGATTTCTCCCGCTATCCTGGATAAACATGATGAAAAACCCGAACAGGGAAATGTGATTTCCCCTGCTATAATTGATAAAATTGATAAAAAGCAGGCAAGTAGAAAAGACACATCCCCGGCATTTATCCTGGATAAACTGAAAGATACTTTTACTTATGGCGAATTAATGAAGAACCTCGAAACAGCACGAAAAGACCCAAAACTTACCGAAGATCAGATTAAAATAATGAACCGGATGATGTGGCTGGCTTCATCTCACTACGAAATTAGTTTCTCAATCGATTCAGCTATTTCCGAACGGGTAATTTTTCCTATATCGGCCACCGAGCAAAAAGGGATTGAAGACGCCCGTTTTGTTAAATATATTGCTGATGATGGCGAAGTAACCTATTATGCCACTTACACTGCGTACGATGGGACTGCTACAATGCCAAAGTTGATCAGTACAAAAGACTTTTATGATTTTAAAATATTACCCATTAATGGTGAGATAGCCCAGAATAAAGGAATGGCCCTGTTTCCACGCAAAATCAAAGGGAAATATGCCATGCTGTGCAGGATCGACGGGGTAAATAATTATATCGCTTATTCGGATAGGATTAACATGTGGCACGAGGCTAAAATTATTCAACAACCTAAATATCCCTGGGAACTTATGCAGATTGGCAATGCAGGGTCACCGATTGAAACTGAGGATGGCTGGTTGGTTATAACCCATGCGGTAGGATCGATGAGAGAATATACATTAGGAGCTGCGCTGTATGAACTTGAAAACCCGGAGAAAGAAATCGGAAGACTATCGTCCCCGCTGATGGTACCTAATGAAACAGAAAGAGAAGGCTATGTGCCGAATGTAATCTATTCGTGCGGTTCAATTATCCATAATGAAGATCTGATTCTGCCATATGCTATGTCCGATCATTCATCAACATACGCTACTATTAATCTCAGGGAATTGCTTGATGTACTGAAAGCCTCCGGCAACAATGGCAAATAGACATTTTTCGGGTTTATTTTTTTTCACTTCTAATCGACTAAAAATATCATATCATTCTGAAATTCTTGAATGACGGGTGATGTAGCCCCTCTCCCTCGGAGAGCGGTTGGGGTGAGGTTAAAATTGATAATCAGCAACTTATGTCATTTAGTTGGTTAATAGTGATCTTTTTTATGAATGTCCGGATAAACATCCGATAAATTTTACTAAAAGTAAAGCCTGCATAAATTGAATCGGGGCAACCTGAACAACCTGGCTGCACTTATGCATGGAAAAAAAGTTTACACTTTAATTTATATTCATTATTAACAATATATATCAGGCTTTCTTATAAACATCTGTAAGTTCATAAAAACCAAACAGGTAGTATAATTCAACGTAAATGATATAATATATTTGTGGTTCTTAAATGCAATTCTTTTCATTCAGATAGTTACTATTGCATACGGCATCAATTAACTATTAGTACGTTTCAAGCAAACAATTATTAAAATGCACGTTAAAGTAATCCGGAAAAATACGCTGTTCTCACCTGATCCCAGCCGGATAATCGCCCGTTTTTTAAATACACCCGAAAGCAGGAGCATCGAAATTGTTAAATCGGTACTTGCCATGACGGAGGCAGAAGTAAACAATACGCTAAAGCCTTTGCTGAGAGATTTTTCGACCAGGCACAGGAATATTACGCGTATTTTCGAAAATCATGTAAATAAGCTGGCTCCTATATTAAGCCTTCTTGAAATTGATATTAACGAACTGAGTGTATCGCGGAAGGCACTTATAGGCTCCTGTTTTACAATGGAATATTCAATTGAATCTGCCGCATTCTATAATCCGTCCATTATGGAAGATCCGGATCAAACGGAGTTAAGACCGGGTGAAAAGAGAATTATTCTTAGTTTCAGGGCAACCGGCGAAGGGCATATTTCATCCATTGTTTTCCGCTCAGGAATTCTCGACCGGAATAATGATCTGTCTGTGGAACCAGTCGGTAAAATGCTGGCTGAGGCTGATTTGATTAAACAGAGTGTTTACAATAAACAGAGTTTTCATGAGAAACTGGTTGAAATGCTCGACCTGGAAAATGTACTTTCCGCTGCGTCTATCCTTGAACGATTAGGTGAGAAATTTACGTATGACGAATTGATGCAGTGTTTGAATGAGATACAACAAGCGCAGCCCAGCCTCTCTGAATTGCTGATAACCCGGATAAAATGGCTGGCATCCATACATTATGAAATTGATTTTTCAATTGATTCGGCCATTTCCGAAAGAGTAATTTTCCCGATTTCCGCCGCCGAAAAAAACGGCATCGAAAACGCCCGTTTTGTTAAATTTACGGATGATGACGGGGAAGTAACCTATTACGCTACGGTTACAGTTGGTGATGGTGCGATGATAATGCCCAAATTAATAAAGACGACCGACTTCTATCATTTTAAAATATTACCCTTGTACGGAGAAATTGCCATGAATAAAGGAATGGCCCTGTTTCCCCGGAAAATCAACGGGAAATATGCCATGCTTTGCCAGATTGACGGAGTAAACAACTTCATGGCATACTCGGATAAAATAAATGTATGGCGTGAAGCAACGCTCATACAGAAACCCAAATATCCCTGGGAATTATTGCAGATCGGCAACGCCGGTTCACCTATAGCAACGGAAGCCGGCTGGCTGGTGATAACTCAGGCAGTTGGCCCGATGAATAAATGTGTGATCAGTGCATCGCTTTTTGATCTGGATAACCCGGAAACAGAAATCGGCAGGTTAAATAAACCCCTGATCATGCCTGATGAATCGGAAAGAGAAGGAGCAGTACCTAATGTGATATTTTCATGTGGCTCTATTATTCATGGCGAGGATCTGGTTATACCGTACGCCATGTCGGACCATACTTCGACATTTGCAACTGTTAATTTAAACGAACTTCTGAACGAACTTAAAGGTGCCGAAAGCACTGGACATAAATCTATTACCGGCACTATTGAAAAAAGAACTGATTTAGTTATTAAGGCCGAAATGAAAGTAGCCTGAAAAGTCATTCATGCGCAGAAAGTATATATTTAAGCGGGAATTCCATAAATAAAATGTCCGCAGCTATTAACTGCGGACACCAGGCGGATCTTAACTTATACCGCTATCGCGGGAAACAACAAAGTTAAGAATATATATTCAATCCGGGATTCAATCTATCTACTGAGCAGGGATTTCCGATGAATCACCTGCATGGTCCTTTTTATCTTTGTTTCCTAATAATTTCTTC
>JBBSBT010000443.1:0-3419 GCA_038250985.1 Bacteroidales bacterium | reverse complement strand
TTACCAGAAACTTTTCAGTGGAGGAAAGTATGAGGCAATTTCAGGATTGGTTGAAACCGAAAAATTCAAACGAGGCTCAGGTCCAATTCGAAATTTAACCAATCGTTTTTTAGATATCGGAAGAGAGAATTATCAACCCTGTGATTTTGAAATAAAGTCGTACGTAATATGCACTGCCAATTTTGCTTTGCTAAGGAAAGTTTATGAGCAGGTTGGCGGATTTGATGAAAAAATTTATGGTGTATTTGATGATGTAGATTACGGATTTACGCTAGAACGGTTTGATATTTCGGTTGTACATCATCCAGAGGTAGCCGTTTATCATCACCAGACAAAAGCCAATGGTGCACGGTCATCAGCGCTTCCTCCTTGGTGGTTTTATTACAACATTTCCTACTTTCAACTTAAAAACAGAAACCTAAACGCGATATCTTTTTTTATAATGGTTTCCTGGCAAATGATAAAACCTTCAGGATCGTGGCTAGTTCCCAAAAAGCTTGTTGTAAATTATAAGAATTTTATAAATGGATTTTTCCGGGCGCGCAAAAGTGTATTTTTGGGAGAACAATCTGTTTTATAAAATTAAAATAATGGATCCCAACGAAGCGCTGCTAAAAGAACTCGAGCCTTTCCTTCAATACATCAATGGCAAAGTACTGAATGCCGGTTCTGGAAGTCGTAAATTAAAACTCGGAGCCGAAACCATAAATCTCGATATTGATCCTAACAACAAACCAGATGTGTTAGCCGATCTTGATACTATCTTGCACTTTCCCGATAATAGTTTTGATACCATCGTTTCTGTGGCTTGTCTTGAGCATGTGCCCAGACCTTGGTACACCATTAAAGAACTTCACCGGGTTTTAAGACCCAATGGTTTTGCGGTAATCTGTATTCCGTTCATGCAACCTTTTCACGCCTGGCCTCATGACTACACGCGCTTCACCAATCTGGGTATGGAAAGTTTGCTAAAGGAAGGCGGCTTTACCGTTGTTGAAGTAAAAGCGAACAATCAATTGCGTTTTGGATATACCTTGAGCTGGCTGTTAACAGAATACTATGCCGCGCATCCCAAGCTATGGAAGATTATGCGCTTTTTCTGGAAACCTGTTTTCTTTTTGATGCGAAGAGGAATTATTTTTTCACGACCATCTCCACATACAGAAAGTGCCTACTATGCCGTAGGGAGAAAGATATAATTGTTTCTCTGTAATGAATATTCTTTTTATCTGTCATGAATTTCCTCCTGCTCGTCTCGTTGGTGGCATTGGTATCTTCGTTAAAAATATTTCGGAGCATTTAGTAAATTCAGGAAATCAGGTTACAGTCATTGGTCTTTACAGACAAGAAAAATCAACTGATGAGATTTTAGAAAATGGTGTGCGTGTTGTGCGTGTTACCGCCATTAAGCGATTCGGTATTGGTTGGCTACTTCAGCGAATCAACTTGTCCAGAAAAATTAAGCAAATGCACACAGAAACTACATTTGATATTGTTGAGACCTCCGATTTTGATGCTGGCTTTTGGTTGATTTCTAAGTTAGGTATACCTTACGTGGTACGAGTTAATGGGGGCGAGGTTTATTTTCGTTCACTACTAAATGAGCCACTTAGTTGGCGGTATCGATATAGTGAACGCTCAAGTCTTTATAAAGCAAATGCCATCGCATCCGTAAGCGAATACACTTGGCGGGAAACAAAAAGATTATTTCATCTCAAAGATCAGGCCGTTGCCATACTCCGAAACCCGGTTGATACTGCTTATTTTAAACCCGGTAACGGGGAGATAAAGAAAGGATGCATCTTGTACACCGGAACCTTTATTCGTAAAAAGGGGGTACTTGAATTGTTCAAATGTTTACCCACAGTTTTTGATCAGATAGGAGAGGCACACCTTATTTGTGTGGGGGCTGATAGTCAGGATTTGACATCAGGTTCTCCTTCAACTCAGGAGCTGGCTCTTTCTTTAATCGATAAAAAATACCACTCCCGCATTCACTTTACAGGAAGAGTGGATCATAAACAAGTTCTCCAGTTCATTCAGCAAGCCACTGTGTGTGTTTACCCATCTTACTTAGAAGCATTCCCCAATGCATGGATTGAGGCAATGGCCTGTGGTAAAGCGGTTATTGGCAGCAGCACAGGTTCTGGACCAGAAGTTATTGAGGATGAGAAAACAGGTTTGCTATGCCATCCTGCAGACCACATGGGCTTAGCCAATCGTATCATCAACATGCTCACCGATGATGAACTTCGTATTCGTTTGGGCAAAAATGCTCGTGCGTTTACCATGGAGCAATTGGATATTTCTATTGTAACCCAGTTAAATTTGCAGTGGTACAATAAGGTAATTGACCGGTATCACCATTCATAATGTTGAACAAGCGAATAGAAAGTATAGATGGTCTCCGGGGTATTGCCATGCTCATGGTGTTACTCTATCATGTTCATGCGTGGCTTCCAGGGCTGGCTGCATTGCCATCATGGTATCTGTTTCCAATCTCGTTAGGCTTTAGTGGGGTTGATCTCTTTTTTGTACTGAGTGGGTTCAGCCTATACTATGCATGGATGCGGCAGGAGCAACAGACAAAATCAGTGCATATCAGGAAATATTACTGGCGCAGATTCTGGCGAATCTATCCGCCTTACATCATTGCTTTTTTCATTCCGCTAATACCTGAAATGTGGTCAGCTCCTCTTAGCGCTATCAAGGAAGCCATTTGGCATATTTTGTTGATTCATAATTATTCAGAAACCTACTTCTATGGCGTTAATGGTCCGCTCTGGTCTATTGCAGTAGAGGCACAGTTTTATGTTCTTTTCCCTATCATTGTTTTGTTAATTAAGAAATGGGGCTTAGCACCGGTTGTGGTAGCGGGTATTGTTATTGGATTGCTTTATCGAACGGGCGTATATCTTTATTTTGATGACCTTACCTATCGGCAAGTTCCTAAACCTTATCTGCAGGGCTTTTGGCTGGCACGGATTCCTAATTTTCTGTTGGGTATTCTGCTGGCGTTTAAATGGGTTAACTTACCAGAATCAGGAAAGGATAATTCCAAACAGGGTGTGTTGATTTTATTTTCAGGAATACTAACACTGGCCGGAACGTGGATTGTAATTTTTTATTTCCGCCATAGCTCTATGATCATCCGCGAACTTGGTTTTGCAGCAGGGTATGCATTAATTGTTTATGGTGCATTGAAAGGCGCACTTCAATCCATTCTAACATCGCGATGGTTATTGTTCACGGGTAAAATATCATATAGCTTTTACCTTACACATGCCCCGGTTATTTTACTTTTGGGGTATTATGCCCGCACTACTGCAGGAGATATTTCAGTAGTAGCTGGTGTTTTGGTAATGATGCTATCTATTCTGGTCAGTTATGGTGTAGCCTACTTATACTACCGGTGGATA
>JBBSBT010000442.1:0-3431 GCA_038250985.1 Bacteroidales bacterium | reverse complement strand
GGCTGTCATTACGTCCGGCTTTTTGTTTCCATTCCTCAAGGGACCAGGGTTTTATGGGTAGTACGTTAAGTTCTTTCCTGGTCGAAAGTATAATTTTTTTATTTTCAACTTCATAACGGATAATTTTATAGCCTGCCTTATTGGCAAAATACCAAAGTGTTGCCCTTGCCGGAGCCCACCGCAGTACAACCGAATCGCCATAACTGCGTGCTATCAGCTGCATGTTTTTTGATGGCAGCAAGGTATCAGCCTGTACCTTGTAAGCTTGCCCGCTCTGGTTACCTTTTTTTTGCTGGGCCGAAACGTAAATAACAATTGTACACGCAACCAGTATAAGAAGAGACTTTTTCATTGTACTTGCTTTTATTTCTTAATGACCAGGATTTTTGTACCTCTTACAGGAGTTGAAGGCATTTTATAAACAGCCGGATCGTAAGGAGAAGAGCTTGAATTATTGAGGAATTCTTCTTCCAGGTTACCGTATATATTCAGCTTTGGCGGATTGAACCGGAAATTTAATACAACGTTGACCTGGTTGTAACTCGAAATTCTTACGAAATCGCCATATGCAAGATTCGAAAACGCTTGTTGAACATCATCGGAACTGTTAAAATAATTTGCCGGGTCACTGGCTATTTCAGAGCTCAGATTAGTCTTGACCACCGCGTATTCAAGCGCTATTTCCATAGGTATTCCGTAACCTACTTTCACCTTGTGAGTGTATCCGCCCGCATTAACTGACAAGCCATTATTAGTAACCGTAGTAGCTGCAACGGTTTGGCTGCCCGGATTAATGATATTGTACACGCTGCTGAACGACATTTTTGCCATCTGTGCCTTTGTTGTGTTTATTAACAACAATGTGAGTAAAAGGATCAGGAAACCGGATTTATATCTCGATATATTTTTCATCTTGAATTATTTTTGGAAGTTAATATTTTTTTTGGAACACCTGGCTGACATTCTTATACTGAACACTGGTTGCTGTTTGTATTTCCTGGTCCGATAAGGGCGGTTCAGCCGACATTGGCAGAAATCCTACCGGGTTCAATGAAAGATCAAAAGTTAAGCATTGCAAACCGGTTGCAGATTTCCTGATGTACTGCGGCGAAATCGCTTCACGGTAATCACCTGCCATGGTATAGGCTTTTGACCAATTCGCATAAAAATAGCCTTTTACATAGTTTTGCATCCAGGCATTTCCAGGAGCCTGTTCCGAGACATGGATGAGCGGGTAGATTACAAATTTGTCTCCAAACGCTTCGAAAGTGGTCTGGTTGATATCGAACACATCAAAACCTTCATCAAAGTTAAAGTCGGCCGAATATCCTTCCAGGTTGCCAAACCCATCGCGTACAGCATTGGCTGAATGATCAGATGCACTAAGTTTTTCAGTCAGTG
Organism: Bacteroidales bacterium; assembly: GCA_038250985.1. Lineage (GTDB taxonomy): Bacteria > Bacteroidota > Bacteroidia > Bacteroidales > UBA4417 > UBA4417. The sequence continues at coordinate 2,030 of JBBSBT010000442.1, read as the reverse complement.
TATTGTACTTGCTGGTTTTAAAATAATAGCTGTACAATTCCAAATCTTTAGGGGCATTTGATACGGAAGTGCCTGAAATACTGCTATTTTTTATATCAACAGTATTCAGTGTATTTGAATTTCCGCTGGCATAAATGTTTTTACTGTCATACCCCAGGGTGGCTTTCTGTAATACCATGTTATTGTTTACAGTTCGCCTTTTTATGATACGCAGCATAGTAATTTCCTCATTTGGCAATGCAGGAATCTGGAAAGTAAGCTTATCACCGTCCATTCCGACTGATACTTCTTTCAAACTCGACTGGGATGGAGACTGGTACGAAACAAACTGGGCCATCAGATTATAGTCGGGATCGTTAAGTAAACATGGATAACTTTTATCCAATTGAATGAAACCTGTTGGTTGTTCAGCCTGTAGCAGATACCGCTGGTTTTTAAACGGATAACTCCCCAGCATGGTTTGCGCATTTTCATCCAGGCGGTGAAGACAATCTCCGGTAGTAAAAGTAATACTTTGGGTCTCCTCCACCGCTTTGCCATTGTATTGTAAAACCTGGTTTGTTTTTGCATCAAGTGCCCTGACAGAAACGGTAAGTATGTAATTAGTTTGTGGATCGAATGCTTCCGAAGTATAGAGCGTAGCCAGTTTCATTTCATCGGTAAACGATACGTTTTTATTTTTAGTTAAATCGGCTACAATCACATTATCTGATTTACGCCTGACCGAAAATTCAGTAACATTAATATGGATGGTTTTAAGTACTTCATTCCCCTGGCTGTTCGTATTTTTAACATCAAAATCATTGTTCACAGGGTAATTGAATGCAACCTGCGGGTTCCTGCCAATTGAAATATCTTTTTCGCCATTTCCGGGGGTCAACTGAGCAATAATCGGCAAATCACTCCCCAGCGGGCTACCAACCGGTATACACTTTTCACCTACAACAGCATGAAAATGCATATTGCCTGAAATCAATCCGTTTAATACGCTAAATTCCCCGTACAGCCAGCCTTCGAACCAGGTAGGGTTAATCAATCCCGCATGGAATAATGCTGCTGCCTGTACTTTGGCTACTTCAACCTTGCCTGTATAAAACCATACATCAAGGTCCAATCCAAATGCGAATTTTGCCCAGGCATAAAACTGCCCGTTGGCATACCATCCGTTAATTCCAGGGAGATCAGTGCCTCCGTCGCAGCCTGTACTGTATTGACGTAAATTCACATCAAAGCCCATTCCGGCCGAAAGGTTCATATAGAACATCAGGAAATTCAGATCAATCGGGCCATATTGCAGCCCGGCTCCGAAAGCAAATCCCGGTGCTGTGATATTCGAAAAAATACTTTTGTCGCGGGAACTTTTATATTCCGGGAAATCCTTCATTATTTCAGCCGGCGGATCAGGAATGCCACCCAACTGGCTGCCCATCATCATATATGCATTAATGGTTGCCAAATTCATTACATTAACATTAATACGCTGCTCAGGACTTCCAAGTTTAAAGTACCATTCACCATTGCTGCCGTTAATATTAATAGCTAACCAGCCATTTCCCTGTATTCCGGCGTATTTCACATTCAAACCAACGCCGGCATCAAAAATCTTATTTGGGAAATCATATGCTATCAAACCATGACCATTTACCGGGGCCTGGTTAATATCTGAGGTAAGCGAATCCATCATGGCAGCATCTACGTCAAGACCAACTTTTAATACTCCGAAATCGTGAGTTAGTTCCATACTGAGTGTGCCGGTTGCATGAAACGGAGTTCCATTACCTACGCCAACAACAATGCTTGCCTTTAGCCCAAATACATTATTGGTTGGCACATAGCGGTTCAAGTCATTCGTTGTGCCTTTCAACAAGGCCGCGGGTGATATATCAGCAGCTTTCGACATATTATAGTAAGCTCCGCCTCCCAGCCCGAACATCGAAACAGGAGGAACTATTGGTGTTCCGATACTTGTTAAATAAGAAAGATCAACATACCAGTAGTAGTAACTTGTATGTCCGAACATCACATGGCTG
>JBBSBT010000441.1:0-3437 GCA_038250985.1 Bacteroidales bacterium | reverse complement strand
TTGAAATTAGTTTCAGTAGCTGTCCCAAGTGCGCCATTCTGCCCGTTTCCCCATGCCCAAACCGTTCCATCGGTTTTTTGGGCAATGATATGTTCAGGTCCGCATGATACGATTTGCCAGTTTGTAGCAATTCCAATTTGTATAGGAACCTTTTTCCCAATGTTGGTACCATCACCCAACTGACCATAATAGTTATCGCCCCAAGCCCAAAGTGTGCCATCTGTCTTTATGCCAACTGAAAAATATTTTCCTACAGAAATTTCGGACCAGTTTGTAGCCGTTCCAATCTGCACAAAAATATTCCTGTTAGCTGTGGTTCCATCACCCACCTGGCCAAGGTCATTGCAACCACAACCCCAAAGAGTTCCATCTTGTTTTATTGCAAACGTATTGAATTCACCGGCGTAAACATTTCGCCAGTTTGTTGCAAGGTCTGTTTGGGTTGGAGTTATAAGTGAAGTATTAGTAGTTCCACCATTTCCTAGCTGACCATACTCATCGCTTCCCCAGGTCCATAACGTTCCATCCGAACTAACTGCTGATGAATGGTTTGCACCGGAGGCAATTCCGGCCCAGTCAGCTCTTGCTCCTACCTGAACAAGTAAGGATGTATCTGCTACCGAACCAATGCCAAGTTGTCCTGTGCCGTTTGCTCCCCAGGCCCAGATAGTTCCATCTGTTTTTATACCGAGTGAATGACTTAATCCACACGAAACATCTTGCCATGAAGAACCATTAATAAACACTGGTGTACTTCTCAGGGCAAGGGTTCCATCGCCCAACTCTCCGTTATAGTTTGCACCCCACGCCCAAAGTTTTCCATCCATATCGATTGCCAGTGTATGATAATCTCCTGCTGAAACTTTACTCCAGCATTGTGCATTTGCATTGATGTTTATGATGAGAATCAGGAACAAAAGATATTTTTTCATAACCTTAAGGATTTGAATGAGTAACATAATTAAAACTGATCGGAAGCAAGCGTAATTATCAGTTAACTTTCCGTTTAAACACTTTTTAAAAACCGATGGACTGTTCCTTTACCTGACTTTTTATTATTTTATAGCAAGCTGCTCTTTCGGATTCAGTAATGATTATGTAAGCTTTATTTCTATGTTTTGCTGCCGGGTATTTTTATTGGGATTTAAAAAATTACCAGGCAGTATCCAATGAATCTCAGGCACTTCGCTGTTTCTAATGCAAATATATAACTATCTATATGGGTGTGATATCGTGTAAAAACATGATATTTGTTACTAAGTTCAAAATCATGGAAAAACAGGAGAGCAACTGCATAGTTGTTTACTTAATTTGTACTCTTTTAGAAAGGATTATATCAGTATGAAAAAGATATTTACCCTGAGTGTAGTGTTTATCTGTTTATTAGCAACCGGAAAATCACAATCCGTGCAAAGCGCTGACCGTTTGCGTTCGGCTGTAGAAAATAGTAAAGATGATACCGTTAAAGTGAGTATGCTGCTGAAACTGGAAAAGTTTTATTTTGATTCCGATCCTGATTCTGCCCTTTACTTCAACCAGCAATGTGAAAAGCTGATTGATAAAATTAACGCCACAACATACAGGCATACCTGCTACCACGAAATGGTAAGGTTATACCATGCACGCAGTGAGTATAAAAAATCACTTGATTATTGTTTGAAGGCAATTAAAGTGGCAAAGCAAACAGGCAATCTTTTTCAGCAGGCTACTTCGTACCGGGCAGTATTTAATTTGTATCATAATCTGAATATGAACGATTCGGCAGTTAAATACGGTGTGTATTCGCAACAGCTGACCGAAAAAATTGGCGACACCAGCAACATCGCAGTTAACTATGGCAACCTTTGCTGGTTGTATAACGACCTCCGGCAATTGGAAAAGGCTATTGACTTTGGCCTCAAAGGTATAGCAGCCGGAAAAAAATATCATGATACCAAGGGTTTGCTTATTTCAATGAATAACACGGCTCAGTGTTATATGATTCAGGGTAATGATGAAAAAGCTATTGATATGTTTTTGCAGCAAATAGAGGTTGCAAAAAAAGTGAATCGTTCTAGCTCTATCCGAAAAGCATTAATCAACCTGGCAAGTATATATTTTACCAATGGCAATAAAGAAGCGCTTGAAAAAACCACAATTCAGTTAAATCAACTTGATCTTAAGTCGCCGGGTACAAATCCGAAGGATAACTGCTTTCATTATATCGTTAATAGCTATAATTTAATTTATCAGAAAAAGTTTGCGGAAGCTGATACCCAGTTACAAACCGCTTTAAAAAAAGCTCAGCAGGATTCATTGCCGGGTGTTATGCTGGATATTTACAATACATTATCAAGGCTTAAATATGCACAACACGATTTTGTAGCGGGAAATATGTATGATACAAAATGGACCGAAGTTGATGAATCCCAACATGAACAGGAGCTTGCAGAATATGGCTTAGGCCTGGAAGTAAAATATCAGACAGAAAAAAAAGAAGCGCAACTTAAACTCCAGCAATCGCAGATCAAACAAAAACAATTCCTGAATTATCTTTCAGGGAGTGTTGCTTTAGCTTTATTATTGATCAGTTTATTGAGCTACCGAGGCTACCGGCAAAAGCAAAAACTGCAGCAACAGCGCATCAGCGAACTGGAAACACAACAACAATTAACTGCTACCGAAGCGGTATTAAGAGGAGAAGAACAGGAGAGGACACGATTAGCCAAGGACCTGCACGATGGTTTGGGAGGAATGCTTAGTGGCATAAAATATTCATTTTCTACTATGAAAGGAAACCTGGTAATGACGCCTGAAAACCACCAGGCTTTTGAACGCAGCATGGATATGCTGGATAGTTCTATTAGTGAAATGCGGAGAGTAGCCCATAATATGATGCCCGAAGCATTGGTACGGTTTGGTCTGGATACCGCTTTGAATGATTTCTGTAACGACATTAATAAAAGTGGTGCTTTGAAGATTAGTTATCAATCTATCGGACTCGAAGGAATTTCAATTGATCAGACTATCGCTATCACACTTTATCGTATCGTTCAGGAACTGATTAATAATACCATGAAACATGCCGGAGCAACTTCGGCCATTGTACAGCTAACAAAGTCGAATGAACTTCTTTCGCTTACAGTTGAAGATGACGGAAAAGGATTTGACACGGAACTTCTGAAAATGAATAAAGGAATTGGCTGGATAAATATTCAAAACCGCGTTGATTTCCTGAAAGGCAAACTTGATATGAGGTCAAAGATTGGAGAAGGCACTTCCGTGCAGATTGAGTTAAATGTGTAAACGGGCAAAGAAGTGGTGTTTGAGTAAACGGGGGTTGGATCCCGATAGCTATCGGGACCGGAGACCGAAGACAGGAGACCAAAGACCGAAGATGGAAGGAATTATCAGAGCTTACTTCTCAGTTTATAACAATTATCCCTGATGCCGCAAAT
>JBBSBT010000440.1:0-3437 GCA_038250985.1 Bacteroidales bacterium | reverse complement strand
CAGGCGAGTGCCAGGCCTCCAAGGATCATAAGTGCTAAAGCAAACAGGTGTTTCGGGTTTAGCTTTTCCTTAAATACGATTCCACCTGCTGCAACCGTGAGCACGGGAGCAGCAATACCGGTAACCGATGCCAGGAAAGGATCGGCTGTTTTAAGTCCAAGTGTCCCGGTAAGGATGGCTGCAAAAATCACCAGTGCCATAATAATTGTATTGCGGGTTGTAATTCTTTGAGGCGTATCATCAGTAACTCTTTTTCGCAGCAAAAATGAAGCAAGAGACGTTACCGTCAAAACAACAACTTCCTGGGTGGTAATTACAGCAAGGGGCGGGAAAATCTTAAGACATTCCCACATGATAAGCAGGGAAACGGAAAAACTAACAGTCATGCCGGCCAGCAAAAGATGCTGGCTGAAAATAACAGGTTCGCTTTCCGCCTGGCGTTTTTCGTTAAGCAGGAAAACCAGGTAACCGGCAATGATCAGCAAGGCTCCCATTATAGTTTTAAATAAAACAGGCGCTTCGCCGAAAGCATAGGTATAAGCGGCGGCAATAAAGGTTCCAAGCAGCGAATAATAACCCATGCGCACCAGGCTGCCGCTTTTCAGAAAAGTAACCATCATTACAAGCCCGCCTACTCCGAATAAGGAGCCGGCTACTACCAATACTGATTTTGGATTTTGAATAAAACCTATCACATCAACCTTTGTAAACCATATGGCTGCAAAAGCAATAGCTACCGTAAAAATTGCCCTGCGGCTTATAAGGCGAAGCGGGTTTTCATTTTTGACAAATATCTTCCAAAGCACATTATTTACTGCATATAAACTAACAGAAAGAAAAAGCCAGTACATGCTGAGAAAAGGGGTTAAGTAATTTAAACGGTTATTTCAGAAATAATGCAAACTTCACAATTGGGTTCCGTATTCCGGGTGCCTGGGCAGCTTAGTTCTATGGAGATAGTGATGAAATAAATTTTGACTCAGCCTTTTACTCTCTGGTTGACTTTGCGGAACCCGGAACCTGGCACACGGAACATTGATTTTTAAACTAATCTATATAACGCTGATTCTCAATTTTAGTTCCCTCTTTACCATGTCCGAAACCACTTCAAAATCGCTCATAATGCTGTTTCTCCAGAACAAATCAATAAGCATGGGATTGAATTTGCTGAGTTTCAAAGATGCTTCCTGTAGTTTTGTTTGTTTATACAAATTGTAAGCCTGGTAAATTATAAGCTGGTTACGATGGATTCGGGTGAGAACATCAGCGCTTTTCGCTTGTCGTTCGGGCATCAGGGCCAAAATTTCTGCAAGCAGGTCATCGCACTTATTTTTGAATAGCATCCGGCACAAAATAATGCTGATCAGGATTTTATCGTTCTCAATCAGGTTGTTTATAAAAGTTACAGTATTATGCCTGATCTCCTTCAGCTCTTCAAGGTTGTTTTTGGCTTCGATAAGTAGTATGGCGAATCTTCGGGCCCTGGGGATGGGGTGTATAGTATCGTTATCCTTGAAATTCAGGACCTTTAATGCCCATTCGCTTACCTCCAGGTTATTCGTCGTGGCATGTTGGTACATGAGGCAATTGTAAAATAAGAGGGCTTCGGGTGTTTTCTTGTGTTGGTGGTAAACTTGTAATAAATCGTAATAATAACCATTCAGGTTGTCTTCATCCACATACCATTCAACCAGGTACGACTGGGCTTTAGGATCAGCACCGTAAAAGGGTATAAGTTCACTCATCAGCCCGGATTTAAGAAGGCTGATTACCAGGGTATGTGATAAAAAATAAATTTTGTGAAAATGTTTCAGGTTTTCGAATACCTCGAAAAGCGCAAAAATGTCCTTTAAAAAGGTAATGTCGCGGTTGGCAATAGCCACCTGTATAAGTGCATCTATAAAAGTTGCAAGATATGGGTTTTCATGATTTTCGGCCAGGATCTGGTTTATAAGCGTCCGATCCATGATCCCGTTCATGCGCACCATCGAAATATAATGCTCTATTTCAAATTGCATTTCGAAGGTTTCATTGTGGTTAAAATCCTCCCATCCGTCAAATCCAATAGCTTTGCAAATTAATCCGAGCGTTGCTTCTGTGGGCTTATTGGTTGAGTTGAACTGGAAAACCCTGCGCAAGGTGCTTTTGCTCAGTAAGTCGCCGGTTTGCTTAAAAATAAAATCGGATAAAACCTCAAAGTTATTATTGGAATGCAACGAAAAGCCCACGGTATTTTCCACCATGGACCGGAGTTGTTCAATACGTTCAGGATGAATGGAGTAAACACCTTTTGGCATACTTAATAGTCCTGGTTAGTAGCTTTAAAAAGCTGTATGAAATTTTAAAAAAGGCATGATTACGTGAGCAGTAAAGATAATAATCTTATTCAGGTAAACTCTAAAAATCAGATTTACTATCTGGTAAAAAGATAAGGATAAGAAAGGCTATGCAATATGCGGGATAAAATAATTTTTCAAAACAACAGAACAAAACCGTATCCTTAATTGTTTAGATAGGCAAATCAGGCAAAACGGTAATAAAATCAATAATTCAACAAACACTTTGGTTTTGAGAAATATGTTTCAGTACTGTATTTTCCTGCTTTTTATCCCTTTTCAGATTTTCTGTAACTTTTTATAAGGGATATCGTCGTACACTCATTAAAAACAAATTAAATTAATTTTAAAACTACCTCTTAAAAAGTAAAAACATAAAAAACATAAAAAATGAAAAAAACTAAAATTATAACAACTTTATCAACACTAAACTTAGTGCTATTTATGGCAATGTCTTCTATGGCAAATTCATATACCGGGCAAACCGGTGATAATGTAAAAACAAATTTTAAAAACCCTATTTCCACTGGTACAAAAACGGTTGAGGCAGCCTCTTCAGTAGCTTTTTCAAACAATGATTTTAACAACCTGCGTTTCGATGTAAATAAATTTATGAATACTTCAGATATAGGAATATCCGAATTGCCTGCTTCTGTTGAGTTTGATTATCTTCGTTTTGATGTAAATAATTTCATCAAAGGTAATTCCAATGACCAAACAGAAGAGACGGTAAACGAATTTGCCTACCTGCGTTTCGATATTAAAAAATTTGAAAGGGAAAATACAGTTTCAACAATGGAATTTCCTGCAATGTAATTAGTGAATAAATAAATTGATAATTGCCTGAATGAAAAAAGTCCTGTGGTAAGCAGGACTTTTTTCATTTAATTTACTCCAAAATTTAAACTGAGACTTCAAAATTTGAGTATCGTTAATCCTTGTTCTTATTTCATCATTTGTGAGTATCGGGAAACATTAATAAGTTGGTTATTGATGAATAAATATTACCCCTCCGCCTGTCGGCACCTCCCCTGATCCCGATAGCTATCGGGACAGGGGAGGCAGATATTAACTAACAGAGCTACAATCTGATAAGTTAGT
>JBBSBT010000439.1:0-3439 GCA_038250985.1 Bacteroidales bacterium | reverse complement strand
GCGAACTTCCTTATCTGTAACTGCTTTATGTGTTTTATCTGCAAAAATAATGCAGTTCTGAAGGATTTCAATTACTGAAGTACCATCGTGACGGGCTGCTTCAAACATAACCTCGGTCATCAGTTTAACATTGGTATCCACGGCGCGGGCAAAGAAAGTGCCTTGTGCTCCCAGAACCAATTCGCCCGGGTTGAAAGGATGTTCAATAGTGCCTTGTGGTGATGATTTGGTCACCGTGCCCATCGGTGTTGTCGGGGAATATTGTCCTTTGGTGAGACCGTAAATCTGGTTGTTAAACATCACGATGTTAACATCAATATTACGGCGGATAATATGGATAAAGTGATTCCCCCCGATAGCCATGGAATCACCGTCGCCGGTGGCAATCCACACACTGAGGTTTGGATTGGCAATTTTGATTCCGGAAGCAATGGGATTGGCACGCCCGTGAATACCATGAAAACCGTAGGTATTTACATAATACGGAAAACGTGATGAGCATCCTATACCGGAAACCATCATAAAATTTTCCTTACGGTAACCTATTTTCGGAAACACGTTGGCAATGGAAGCTAAAATGGCGTGTGCGCCGCAACCTGGGCACCATTTTACCATTTGGTCGCTTACAAAATCGGCTTTGTTGAGTTCAACAACCGATCGTTCAATGGTTTTATTTGGAAATTCGAACATAATTTTTACCTCCTAAAGCATTTCGTTAAACTTAGCAACCAACTCGGTGACCGTAAACGGAAGCCCCATAACTTTATTAAATTGATGGTATTTAAAATCGGGCTCTTTCATTCTCAAGTAGTTAACAAACTGCCCGCTGTTAAGTTCACACACAATTATTTTTTTGAATCCTGCAAGCACCTCATGTGTATTTTTAGGTAGCGGCATGATATGATGGAAGTGAGCAAGACTGAATTTTTTGCCTTGTTTCTGCATTTCTTCGACGGCTCCCTGGGTTGTTCCGCCGGTTCCTCCCCAGCTTACAACCAGGACATCGCCTTTTTTAGCTCCGAATATTTCCTGTTCAGGTATAAAATCAGCCACTTTCTGAACCTTGGCTTCACGCAAATCGGTCATAACCTGGTGATTCATAGGATCAGTGCTTATATTTCCCGTAATATTTTCCTTTTCGAGACCACCAATGCGGTGACGCAGGCCTTCCGTACCGGGTATGGCCCACTGGCGAACCAGGGTTTCAGGATTACGTCGGTAAGGTTTATAGTCTTTATCATTGGGCTCAGCCATGGGCGGTGTTATTGCAGGCAGGTCAGCCACTTTTGGTATACGGAACAACTGCGATCCGTTGCCGATTGATCCATCGGTAAGCAAAATAACCGGCGTCATGTGTTCCATTGCGATTTTAGCCGACTCATAGGCATATTTAAAACAATCGGCCGGAGTAGAAGCTGCTATTACCACTGCAGGAGCTTCGCCGTTACGCCCGAATAAAGCCTGCATCAGGTCACTTTGTTCGCTCTTGGTCGGTAAGCCGGTCGAAGGACCGCCGCGCTGAACATTTACGATAACCAATGGCAATTCAGTCATTATGGCCAGGCCGATAGCTTCGCTTTTCAACGAAAGTCCCGGGCCCGATGTTGTTGTAAGAGCCAGTGAACCGGCGTAACTTGCGCCGATAGCCGAACAAATACCTGCAATTTCATCTTCAGCCTGGAAAACTTTTGCCCCCAGAGATTTGTGTTTCGCCAGTTCAATCAGAATTTCAGTAGCCGGGGTTATAGGATACGATCCCAGGAATAACGGCCTGCCCGAACGTTCAGACGCTGCAAGGAATCCCCATGCTGTAGCTATGTTCCCGGTTATATTGCGGTAACGGCCGGCAGGCATTTTTGCCTTGGCTATATGATATGTCGAGCCTAAAGTTTCAACAGTGTCGGCATAACTGTAACCGGTTTCGAGTACCAGTTTGTTAGCCTCGATCATAGCCGGTTTCTTTTTGAACTTAATCTTGAAATATTCGACTGTTGAATCCAGTTTCCAGCTGAAAATATGATATATGATACCCAGGGTAAAGACATTACGGGTACGGTCGGCAGTTTTATTATCAATGCCCAGTGGTTGTAACGCATTGCGGGTAAGCATTGTAACAGGCGCTTTCACCAGGTTATACCCGTTCAGGCTGTCATCTTCAAGTGGGTTGTTTTCATATCCTGCTTTTTTACAGGTTACCTCATCAAATAAATCGGCATCCACAATGATGGTAGCGCCGGGGCGTGCCCATTTCAGGTTCGATTTAAGAGAAGCCGGGTTCATCGCGACAAGAATGTCAACGAAATCACCTGAGGTATCAATTTTCTTTCTGCCTACATGTACCTGGAATCCCGAAACACCGGCAACGGTGTTCTGCGGGGCACGGATTTCGGCAGGATAGTCGGGAAATGTAGCCAGGTCGAGGCCCTGAAGTGCAGCTGCGTCACTGAAGAGTGTACCTGCCAGCTGCATACCATCGCCTGAATCGCCACAAAATTTTACAACAACATCTTCTTTCTCGATGAAGTTAGTTTGGTTGCTCATGCTATTGTTTTTTTTGAATGAATAACGTTACAAAGGTATAAGTTTTTAACAGACCTGAAGTTTTAAATCTTATTTATATATATTCTAAAAAGGGAGATTTTTACATATATAGTTATCTGTTAATCATCACATTATACAATTTTAACCTGCCACTTGTATCGTTTTGTTTATGAACGCAGGTTAAATAAACCCGATAAAACACCCCAAAAGCTCAATTATTTACCTTGGTGTTAAGAATACTACTTATATTTGCAGAGTTAATTTAAAACTCTAAAAAAATGGCTTACGTAATTTCTGACGACTGCACCGCTTGCGGAACTTGCATTGATGAGTGCCCTGTTGAGGCTATCTCCGAAGGTGATATCTACAAAATCGACGCTGATATTTGCACCGACTGCGGATCTTGTGCTGATGTATGCCCTGTTGAAGCAATTTCACCTGCATAATTTCACCGGATACAGCAGAAAAAAAAGCCTGTTCGATAAGAGCAGGCTTTTTTTATTTATCAAGTCAATTAATCCAAAACATTAAACAGGATTACAAATCCTGAACTCACCGGGTGCAGATTACAAATCCGCACCAGCAGAGTATAAGCTATTTTTGTCCGGGCACATAGAATCAACTCAGAGTTAAAATATTTGATATTTTGATAGTAAGACCGGCAAGTGTTAAATAATTTTGAAGAGGCCTATGAGTAAACTGATTTAAAAAATTAATGCTATTGATGCTTTGCCGTGAGCTTTCTTTTTGTTCTAAAGCCAAAAGACTTTTAAAAATACACCTCTGATCGTATATTCTCAGCCCTGATCCCCGAATGCTCCAGGAATGTGCTTACATCATCTATCATACCGGCATTTCCACAAAGATAATATACTGAGTTTTTATTAATTCCTGATTT
>JBBSBT010000438.1:0-3459 GCA_038250985.1 Bacteroidales bacterium | reverse complement strand
CACGCCGCATGCTCCAAAAAAGCCCATAGCGCCGGCACTTAGATTAGTAGGAATATTAGCAGAAGCAGTATTGAAATACCCGCCATTCCACGTGGTTTCGAGCAATACCGCCCGCATAAATGCAGCATGTTCGTCGGTTAAGGAATATCTTCGTTCGGTTATTACTGTTCCTTGTGGAAAAGTTATTTTTTCTAATGTCGGGGCGAAAAGCTCACTGACATCCAGGGTTGGTAAAGTGTAATAATAGACTTTCGTCCGACACGAATCCGGATTTTGGGTTTCATAACCCGGCGCAGATGACCAGTCGAGTTGAATTTCAAACATTGCTGATAAAAACGGATTGTATGGAAAAGGTACTTTGCTGAACTTGTATAGATTATTATTGGCATCTATTTGATAATCAATAAACTTAAAATCTACCGGAGCCGCTAACACCGCTTTTGATGAGTAATTCCTGGTGCCCGAAGTGATTGAAAGAGAATAGGTTTCGTTCCGGATTCCTATAAAAGCTTTATCCGAAAAATAGGTTCCCGGATGTAAAGTATCTTCATGAAAAGTATGCGCCAACAGGGTTGATGATACCAGAACAGTTGCTCCACTCACTGGTTGTGGCTGCCCGTTGAGTGTGGATACCGGTTTCATTATTGTTATGGTTTGCACTTTCAGCTCATTAGTAATTATCCCGTCAACCACAACAAAATCATTGTCAGCTGTTTGCAAACCCCAATCCGTTTGCTCCTCGCACGAAACAAGCAGTATGCTAAGAAACAGGTATATGAACAGCTTTTTCATCAGAAACGAAAAGTATAATTAAGTGAAGGAATAGCACCAGCAACAGACATGGAGGTTGTTATGCGTTCAACATCGCCTTCCAGGTTAGCCGGAACCACAATATTTTCATTCTCGTCCGATATTTTCGAAAAGTTTATCGAGAACGGGTTGTGCCTTCCATAGGCATTATAGATGGTGAGCATCAGGCTGTGCTGATATCTTTTTCCCGGCTTACTGAGTGCATACGAAACCGATAAATCCAGGCGATGATAATCAGGATACCTGTCGTTGTTTTTTTCGCCATACACAGGTACCGAATAGCCGTTTACATAATAGAACCCGGTTGGTGCACTAAACGGGGCGCCTGTCAGGTACATCCAGTGCGACGAAAAACTCCAGTGCTTGATTGTTGCATAAGATAATGTCAGGCTGAAATTGTGAGGCCTGTCATAAGTCGACGGAAAAATCTTTCCATTGTTTATATCTGCGATTTGCTTCATCGATCGTGAATAGGCATAACTGATCCAGCCGGTGAAATTACCTTTGCTTTTACGCAGCATCGCTTCTAATCCATACGACCAGCCATCACCAGAGCGGAGCTCTCCTTCAATCAGTTGATTGATAAGTAAATTGGCATGATCCTTATATTCCACCTGGTTGTATAGCCGTTTATAATAAGTCTCGACGGAAAAATCAAACTGGTGATGAAACACTTTGCTGAAAAAACCCAGCGAAAGCTGATCAGCCTTTTGCGGTTTTATATTTGGCCCGCTTGGAGCCCAGACATCGAGCGAAGTAAACGGGCTTGTAGAGTTGCTTAATACCTGTAAATGCTGGACATTATGGTTGTAATTTGCGCGAATTGACGAGTTGTCGCCAAGAGAATATTTCAGGCTGATGCGTGGTTCGAAATTCAGAAAATCCTGGTAAACGGCATTTTTTGCAACCTGAACGGTATCTATCACCTTGTGATTGGCATCGAAAAAGTAAACTGATGTTGGACCTAGATCGTTCCATCGGGAGATTCTGAGCCCATACCGGGCAAATATTTTTTGACCGATTTGTTGTTCGTAACTTGCATAAATGGCTAATTCAGTAGACTGATATTGGGCCAGGCTGGCAGGTATTTCATCATTCGTGAAATACATTTTACCCGGGTTGATTTTATGTCCGTTGATTTCGAAACCGGTTTTAATGGTGTTTTTGGGATTCAGAAACCATGAAAAATCTGTTTTAACGGTGGCATTTGAAATGGAAGAAGTCCAGTACGTATTAAGTTCCTTCGATAGATCGAGGTAATAATTGTACCGGCTGATATAGGCTGTAGTATTCGAGAATAGACGGCCATTAAAAATATGATTCCATCTCAATGTACTTGCAACATTTTTCCAGCTGATACCAAAAGTATTTGTATTCAGGTTGTTATACCGGTTAAATTCATCATTGCCCTTGAAAGCTGTCAGAAAGAGCCTGTTATTCTTGTTGAGCCTTACATTGAATTTGGTGTTGATGTCGTAAAAATTGAATTTGTATGTGCGTTGGTCATCAGCAGGAAATTGAAGCCAGTTCAGGTTCGAAACCCGGCCTGATACAAGGAATGAGCTTTTTTCTTTCAGAATGGGTCCTTCGAGAGTTAAATCAGTTGTATAAGGGCCGATGTTACCCGAGAATCCAAGCCGTTTCATATTGCCTTCGCGGGCACGCATATCAACTACCGACGAGAGTCTTCCGCCATAATTAGCCGGGAAATCGCCTTTGTAAACCATAACCTCTTTAATGGCATCGGGAGCCAGGGCCGAAAAGAACCCAAACAAGTGCGACGGATTGTAAATCGGAGCTTCGTCAATCAATAATAGATTCTGGTCGCTGTTACCACCACGGACATAATAAAATGACGATCCATCGCCGAAAGTGAGGATTCCGGGGACATTCTGCAGCGATTTAAGCACATCTACATTGCCGGCAAATCCCGGAATCTGTTTCAACGCTGCCGGCGAAAACCGGATTTCCCCTATTTGATTTGACGGCTTTCCATCAGGATCAGAAGTTATAACTACGGCATTCATTTCCACAGCTAAAATCCCGAGGTCGACAGTTGCTTCAATATTTTTAACCAGGTTAACCTCTTGTGTAACCGATGTATAACCAACATATGAATTTGTAATCCGGTATTCGCCCATTGGCAACGAAAGAGAGTAAAACCCGTAGGCATTACTGTTGGTGCCTTGCATGCTGGCAGCATCGTACACATTTGCACCGATGATTACTTCCGCTGTAGATTTATCCCTGATATACCCGCTGATGGTATATTTGCGGACTTGTTTTGCCGCAACCTCCGGTTTTGGAAGACTTTCCTGTTTATGGAGTTTTAAAATAACTTGTTTTTCTGAAAGGATATAGTCAATTCCATTGGCTGTAAATACCATATCGAAAACTTTCGACAGCGAAATGTTGTGTGCATTTACGGTGATTTTTTTATCTGCCGGAATGGATTGGGGACTGAATGAAAACAGGATATTTCCTTTTTCGCTGATCTGTTCTATTACTTCTCCGAGTGGCTGATTCCTGGCCCTGATGGTGATTTTTTTATCCAGGTTTTGGGCAAATGCAGACGAAGCCAGCATTAAAAGCAGACAAGTAAACAAGGCCCGGTGAATCGTTTTTCGGAGGCTCAATTCAGGTTAATTT
>JBBSBT010000437.1:0-3469 GCA_038250985.1 Bacteroidales bacterium | reverse complement strand
CAGGCTTTTCGAAAATGTAATCCGGCTGTTGAGACCTGTAACAAGATTTTCCTCTGGCGTACGTGAAGGGTAAACAGATTCCTCAGGAAGTGATTTTTTATTATCGCTGATGCGAAGCATAATAAGGTCGACAAACGTTTTCTTTCCACCGACTCCAACTTTCATTGCCACGCCGTTGCGCCTGTAGTAAGGCAAACTATCGACCCTGGCATAGGAGTTAGGAATGGTACTCTGGTTAAAGCGGCCGCTAATTAGGCTGAAACGGAATTTACCGGGTGTCAGTTCTATTCCGGCACCTAAAAATGTGTGTCCCGATAAAGTGAAATCGGAAAATCGTATGTTTCGGTACCCGGCATGAATGGTAATCCATTTATAGGAAGGGCTAAGCCCAAACTGGTTGAAAGGTTGGCTGTAGTTGCGCTGCTGGTCGCTCAGGGTAAATGAAAAAGGGAGGCTGATTCCATAAAAAGAAGCTACGAAATTGCCTGACATTACATAAGTAAATGGCTGCCGGCGTGCTGCAATCCCCGATACATGGTAAACCACCAGGTTGTTGGCAAGGTCCCCGTGAAAAGTAAAAGGCTTTTGCTTTCCTATTCCTTCGAGGTTCTGGGCATGTAGCTGAATAACATGTGCACAGATAAAAAGCAGAATGACAAATCGGCTTAACCAGTTTTTTATCATTGCTATTTTTGTTGAGGTATTATAAAATGATTACTTGCAACCTGATAAATTAAATGTATAAATGTTCTTGCTGTTGCCTGTATGTACCATGGTTGCAACCCTTCCGTTATTATCAAAGGTATATGTGTATTGCTGTATGAAATCCATTGGCGGCGCTTTTGTACCATCTTCCAATGTCAATGTAATATGAATCTGCCATTTATCAATCAGATGGCTGCTCAAATACAAGGCATAGGCAAAATAAACTGTAAACGGAGTCATTTCAGGCAAAGGAGGTAAAAAATTTGCTTTATCTGTTAAATAAGTAGCTGTAATCAAATAATCTGAAATAGAAGTTCCTTCATTCGATTTGCTTTCGAGATGACCCTTGATGGTAACAGGATCGCCGTTTTGATCATACGTATAGGTAAATACGAGTTTTGTTGAGCCCTGATCATCTGATTCTTCACTTTCAACAGATGTTAAATGCCCTTTCTTGTCAAAATTGTAAGTGGCATTTCCTTGATTATCCCCCGTTACTATTTTAACGATATCATTCTGATCGTAAGTAAATTTAAAACCAGCCTGATCGTTCAGGATGTGATGGTTTGCATCATAATGAAAAGTGATTGTTTTAGGTTCATCATCTTTTATATTCATGGATGTAAGGTAATACCTGTTATTTGTTACCTCTCCTTCAAAAAAGCCACTGAGCCCTATACTGTTTTTCCATTCAATTCTGCCGCAATAAGGATTGCTGCCACTCGTATTCGACGGATCGCCTGTACCTTTGCTACAGGAACTAATAAGTGTAATGAAGGCTAAAGTCAGAAGAATCCCGCAAATTGGAAGATGTTGGATGTTGATTTGCTTTTTCATATAATTATCAGATTAAATTCAGTATAAAATTAAGTAGTCAAGTACTTAATTATATATTTAATCGATGAAGGGCTATTATTAATCGATGAATGTAAAAACATGAATATGATTATACCGGATAAAATCCATAAGTCAAATAGAGAAGGATGTTGAAAAGGTGGCAGGAAATGCTTTACAATCCTGCAAAAAGGAATATTTTACAAAACAAGTATTAGGTGCAATATGCTGAACCTAAATATGATATCAGGAAAAATTAACCCAAAGATACAAGAGTTACAACGAATTCATTGCCATTCACTGGGCCGGTATTCACTTCAAGTGTGCCCTGCAGTTTTACCAAAAATTCCTTGGTTAGTTTAAGCCCCATGCCCGAAGGGCTGCTCTTTATGCTCTGCCAGTTATTCAGATCTTCGATCTGTTCCCTGGTCATACTTTTTCCCTGGTTTTTGATTCTTATTGACAATGCTTCATTCGTCATTGCAGCCTGTATTTCAACTGTTTCGCCTTCAGGGCTGAATTTTATTGCATTGCTCAACAGGTTACGGATAATAATCCTTAGGAAATTTGAATCGGTATTAATAATTTGATCTTCAGCGCAATCAACCTGGAATGAAACGTTCTTCTGATTCGCATTTATTTTATTTACCATGATGACCTCATCAAGCAGGTTCCTGATATCAATCGGTTCAACGGAAAGCTCAAAGTTCTCCATCTGGCTTTTTGACCAAATGAGCATATCTTCCATCACATCTACAAGGTTTTCGGCCGATTGCTCAATAAGCAGGGTTTGCTTTTTCCTGTATTCCTCATCCATTGATCCGGCTTGTTTACTTTGAATCCTGAGAAATTGGATCAAACTGATAACTGGAGTTCTTAAATCGTGGCTGATTATACTGAACAGTTTTGTTTTGGATTGATTGGCCTCACTGAGTTTTTCATTAATAACAGATATTTTGTCAGAAGCAGCCGAGAGTTCGAGATTTTTCGCTTCCAGCTGCAGATTATTTTTTTGTTTCAGCTTATAATTTCTCCATAACACAATGGAAAATAAAAGAATAGAGAGTAATCCTGCAAGTAGAAAATACTGGTTCAGCCGCTGGTTTTTAAGTTCGAGAGTCTGTGTTTTATTTTTTTCAGCAAGGAGGGAAATTTCCTGCATTTTTTTCTCATTCTGGTATTTTGCTTCCATTTCGGCAATATTCTTATTCGATATTTCAGCATTTATCGAATCTTTGTATGCGATATATATTTCCTGGTATTGGTATGCTTTGGTGAAATTAGTTAAGGCTGCTTCGGTTTGGGCTAGTTTGAGGTAGGTATTCACTAACAGGTCTTTTCTTTCGTTCCTAAGGGCCATGCTGTGAGCTTGTTCATAAAAGTATTTGGCTTTTTCAAAACTTTTTAATTTGAAATTGATATTACCCAATTCCATGAAAGCATCAATTTCAACAGCTTCATATTTATTCTGTTGTCCGATTTTGAGCGCTTCAGTGAGATAGGATATGGCAAGCGGAATTTGGCTAAGTTTCGAATAAGTTTGTCCAAGGTGTAGCGTTGCATAGGCAAGCGTTTCGACAGAATTGAATTTTTTTGCCGTTTTTATGGCCATTTTTTGATACATCAGCGCGGAGTCGGGCATGCCCATTTCAGCATAAGCTGTTCCCAAATCATCGGCGCATTCAGCGGCTCGTAATACAGTGCCCTGTGACAGGTACAGACTATGAGCCTGCCGGTAATAAAAAACACTTTTCGGATAGAGGTTAAGCTTATGATAAGCATTGCCTAAAATATGCCAAAGTACGGCTACATCATTCGTGTCCTTTAAATACTGATAGATATCAAGCGCCTTGAAAAAGTACGTAAGTGACTCATTGTATTTTAGTTGACGGTAATAAGCATATCCTATATTATTTAACAAAGTAGCTTT
>JBBSBT010000436.1:0-3471 GCA_038250985.1 Bacteroidales bacterium | reverse complement strand
TGTTCACCATTACCATCGTGGCAGCCCGATTTGGCACAGCCCGATTGTATAACTGGCAATACCTGGTTGTCGAAACACACTTCAGGAGTGGCAGGTGCAAGCTGTGGTTCGTGTTTGCAGGAGAATAACAAAACACTAAATAAGATTAGTATCAGGGAAGTCGTTTTTGACAAAGTCATTTGATGCCGGTTAAAAGATTTGTTTTCTGGAATTGTATATCAGGATTGATAGTTTTTCTGAATAGAAAATACTCAATGCATAACAGAACAAAATTAGATGTTTTTTATTGTTTTATCTGTGATAATAATCACCATTAAATTATTATTAATTCCATTTGTTGACAGCGGAAATGCAAAAAAAATGTTAAATGAACCTCCCTGACTCATGTTTATCCGTTTTTATGCGATATTTCATGTAATTTTGAGCTTCAAATTTAATCAGAAAACGAATTATGAAATTAACAAAATATTCACTGCTTTTATCTATTCTGCTTCTTCCCGGCTTAATTGTTACGGCACAATCGAAACAGAAAACCCTTGATCCGAAGGAAACTACCCTGAAGTTCAATACCCTGATGCAGTTGATAAACTATTTTTATGTTGAAGATGTTGATGAGCCTAAATTAACCGAGGATGCCATTGTTGAAGTATTGAAAGAACTTGATCCGCATTCGGTTTATATTTCAAAAGAGGATGTTGAAAAAACCAATGAACCGCTGGTTGGTAATTTTGATGGAGTGGGTGTACAGTTTCAGATTTACAGGGATACTATCCTGGTGGTCTCTCCAGTTCCCGGCGGACCTTCCGAAAAATTAGGCATAATGGCAGGTGATAAGATTATAAAAATTAACCAGGTGGATGCTTTCGGGAAGAAAGTGAATAACCAATATGTGATCGACCGCCTGCGCGGGCCACGAGGGACAAAGGTTGATGTTGCAATTCTGCGAAAAGGCCGGAAAGAACTCATTGATTATACGATTACCCGCGACAAAATACCTATCAACAGCATTGATGCTTCGTACATGCTGACTAATGATATAGGTTATATAAAATTGTCGCGTTTTGCAGCTACTTCGGCTGATGAATTTATTGATGCTTCGAACCAACTGAAGAAACAGGGAATGAAGAGCCTGGTTTTTGACCTTCGCGACAATGGTGGCGGATATCTGAACATAGCTGTTGATCTTGCTGACCAGTTTTTGTCGGGAGGCAAACTTGTAGTATATACCCAAGGGCTGCACAGCCCGAAACAGGATTTTATTTCCACTTCAAGAGGTACATTCGAAAACGGGAAACTGGTGGTTCTTATTGATGAAGGTTCAGCTTCGGCCTCTGAAATTGTTTCAGGAGCCATACAGGATTGGGATCGTGGTCTGATCATAGGAAGGCGTTCGTTTGGCAAGGGGCTGGTGCAGCGTCCGTATTTGCTGCCCGACAGTTCCATGGTCCGCATTACTACTGCCCGTTATTATACCCCTTCGGGCCGGTGTATACAGAAATCCTACGCTGATGGAAAAGAAGATTACATGGAGGATATCGACAACCGTTTTAAGCATGGCGAGTTATATCATGCCGACAGTATAAAGTTCCCTGATTCGCTCAGGTATTTTACGAAAAATAAACGTATCGTTTATGGCGGCGGAGGCATTATGCCCGACTATTTTATCCCGCTCGATACCAGCTTTATCTCGCATTATTACACCGATGTTTTTCGTAAAGGATTACTCAATGATTTTACCGTTCAGTATATCGAAACAAAGCGAAAAGATCTTTTAAATATGTACCCTGATATAAGCGCTTTTAAGAAAGGATTTACCAATGACCAGAAATTACTGGACGAATTTGTAGCTTATGCTGAAACCAAAGAATTGCCCCGCAATGAAAAAGATATTGAAGTTTCAGGACCGCAGATAAAAACGGTATTGAAAGCGCTGATTGCCCGAAATCTGTATAACATGAATGCCCAATTCGAAATTTTAGGGGATTCCGATCCGGATTTAATCAAAGCCATCGAAGTAATTAAAAATGACAATTTGTTTCAGAAACTTACAAAAGGGAAGTAAGACTTCTGAAATATTACATGAAACTGATTTATGGTCTTCAAACTGTAAATCAGTTTTTTTTTTAACAAATTGCTCAACGAAACTAAGCGTAAAAAGCTAACTTCGCAACCGAAACAAAATCATAATTCCCGTATGTCTTTTCAAACATTTAAAGTTTACCTCGCCGCTGTTTTATCCATGCTGTTCTGGGGCTTATCTTATGTTTGGTTTAAAATTGCATATAACTGGTATGGTCCGATTACAATTATATTCCTGCGGCTTATTATGTCAGGCGCCCTGATGATGATTTATATGTTGCTTTCCAGGTCCTGGCAAAATATCAGGCGTAAAGATTTGAAATACTTCCTGTTGCTTTCCTTTTTGCAGCCTTTTTGTTATTTCCTGGGCGAGAGTTTCGGACTCACTTTCGTTTCGTCCACCATAGCTTCGGTTATCATTGCAACTATTCCCCTGTTCAGTCCTTTTGTCGCCTATTATATGATACGTGAAAGAGTCACTCTTTCGGTGGTGCTGGGAATCGTTTTTTCATTTGCAGGAATTCTGCTGATGCTGTTCAATCCTGACCTTTCTTTAAACGCCGCTCCCCAGGGAGTTTTGCTGTTATTTGTTGCCGTTTTTGCCGCAGTGGTTTACTCTGTAATTATCCGTAAGGTTTCGCATGAGTATAAGCCTGTTACAATTATTACTTACCAAAACCTTTTAGGGGCCGTTTATTTTCTACCCCTGTTCCTTATTTTTGATTTCCGGCACTTTATAACCGTAATACCTGGCCGGGAATTGATATTGGCCATGTTTCTGCTTGCATTTTTTGGATCCACACTGGCTTATGTTTTTTATATCATTGCCATAAAAGGGATTGGTGTGGTCAAAGCCAATGTTTTTGCTAACCTGATTCCTGTTTTTACGGGAATCTCCTCGTTTTTTATCCTTCATGAAAGTTTTTCAGCCATCAAACTAACCGGCATGCTGCTGGTTATGTTTGGTGTGGTGGTATCACAATCCCGCAAAATCGGACAGATGATGCTTCGGAACAACCAGGTAAAAATGCGTTCAAATGGAATTAAATTGCCTGGTAAACATTAAAGCATTGAGTAATTACAAAATGCTTAATCCAATTTGGAAATAATAAGTTAAAAAATACAGAGATGAAAATACTCGTTCTGGGTGCCGGATTAGTAGGAGGGCCAATGGCTCTCGACCTTGCCAGGAATGGCGAATTTGAAGTAACTTCTGTCGACAGGAGCGACGAAGCTCTTGCCCGCTTTAAAGGGGTTGATGGAATAGTAACCAGGCAGGCCGACCTCGACAATGAAAAAGAACTCAAATCGTTGGTTAATCAGCATGACCTCGTTATTAGTGCCGTTCCGGGTTTTATGGGTTACCGCACCCTGGAAAGAATAATCGAATGC
>JBBSBT010000435.1:0-3474 GCA_038250985.1 Bacteroidales bacterium | reverse complement strand
GTAAAATCCGGAGGTGGGAATGATCCCTGGTTAAATGATTTGAGGTTCGCTCCTGTATGGGATAACAAACTCTATTTTGTCCTGGCCAATAATCCTTATTATGTACTATGGCAAACGGATGGCACTGCCGGGGGCACTAAGCCCATACAAATACAAAACACAGTTAATCCTGTCAGCAGTTTAAACGATGGATTTAAATTTGCAGAATACAATGCAGAACTTTATTTTTCGGGGAGCTGTACTACTATTACTACAGGATATGAGCTGTGCAAACTTACTGCAAGTGCCTTGTCTGTTCCCTTGCCCAGTATTCAGGCACCTGCTGTTTCGATATATCCAAATCCGGCAAATGATAAATTGCACATAATCAGCTCAAATAATATAAAAGTGATAAGTTTAATGGATGTAAACGGAAATATAATCAGCCATGCCGACATTTATCAGGATGCCAACAATATAAATATCAGCCAATTATCAAATGGGATATACTTTATCCGCATAATAACAAATAATGCGATTCAGACAGTAAAATTTATTAAGGAATAAGACATTCCTTAATCACCGGAATTATTCCCGGTTGAAAACAAATAACCCTGTACCATCTTCATTTCCCAGTAAGTAACTTTATTCCCAAGAGTAGCTAATGCTTCGGAAAGAGACGCTGAGTTTGCTTTTTTGAAATATTCAGTAATAAGCGCCAGTTTCTCTTCGGAAAGCAATTTATTTATATCAAGGTCGCCGCTGGCAACAAACCGGGCCAGGTGACCGCCAATGGTTCCCACGGTTAATGACCGTTCGACTGCTATCTCAGCAATACTTTTTCCCTGTTTAAACAACTCGTAACTTATTTTTTGAGTTTGCCCTTTCTCAGGTTTTGGTTTCCTAACAGGTTCATCTTCATGTAATTCAATATCAATTTTATCAAGATGGCTTACCTTTAAATAGTTTCGGATGATACCGATTATATCTTCGCCGTATTTTTGGACTTTCTTCTTTCCGAAACCCTTTATTTCTTTTAATTCCTTCATTGTAACCGGAAGATGTTCAACCAGGTCGTACATGGTATTTTGCGGAAGAACCATATAATAAGGGAGATCTTCATCATCGGCAATAGTTTTGCGCCAGGTTTTTATATCCTGCAACAGCGCAGATTTTGAATCACCGCTGTATGAACCGGGTACTTTTGGTTTTGATTCCGGTTTCAGTTGGATTTTCTCAATGGCTGATATAGCCTTTGCCGCGAGGTAATTCTTAACCGTAAATCCTGACATGCATGCTTTGAAACATGCTGTTTTAATAAAAGCTTCCTGGTAAAAGTTTTCGAAACTATCCTTCAGCAACTTTCGTATAGCTTTGTTATCGGTTTCTATATCCAGGTTTTGTAGAACCTTGCAAATATGTTGATCCGTTTTTTCTGCAAAATAGCCGCTTGCTTTCATGATGCGTTCCTGCAATGCTTCGTGGCCCTCAATCATGGGATCTGTTGCCAGGAATTGCCCTACCTGTGGTTTAAATTTATCAGAAACTCCAATCAGCTCATTTTTTAACACTTCATGCATTGCCATAAATGTTTCAGCCAAAGCGGGTAATAAAACATTTGAATTTTCCTTGATCAGTTTCTGGCATTGGTAAAAACGGCGCTGAATTACTGAGAAATCAAGCAGCTCGACAAGCAACGTCTGCTGATAAGCAATCCGTGAGGCTAACAGTTCCTTCTCGCCCGGTTGTTTCAGTTCGGCTTCAGCGGAAAACCCTTTCACGCTCATATCGCTTTTAATGCTGGTTTGCGAAATCTGCGAACTCAACACCATGCCTTCAAAAGTCTTGCATCGGCTGAGTGCCACATAAACCTGTCCGTGTGCGAACGCCGCATTGGCATCGATAATGGCTTTTTCGAACGTCAACCCCTGGCTTTTATGGATGGTGATGGCCCAGGCCAGTTTCAGTGGGTACTGCATAAATTTCCCGACAGGCGTTTCGGTAATTTCTTTGGTTTCGTCGTTTATAGTGTACTTATTATTGGTCCATTCTGCCGGTTCAACCGGAATCACGGCGTAATCATCTTCGCATTTAACAAAAATGATATCGTCATCAATACCAGTGATTTTCCCTATTTTGCCATTATAGAACAGTTTTTCGCGCGAAATATCGTTTTTCACGAACATCACCTGTGCACCAACCTTCAGCAGCAGCTCAAAATCCGTTGGGTAGCTGTATTCAGGAAATTCGCCTTCGACCTCAGCCGAAAAATGGTATTCGTGACCTTTCAGCTGCTTCAGTTTTGTTTCGTTGATGGTCTGCGACTGGTAATTGTGCGTGGTAAGCGTGATGTAGCCTTCGTCGTTACCAGGATTGAAACCAGGAATATATCTTTTATTCAGATCGTCAAGCGCCTGCCTGTCAATTTTATTGTCGCGTACTTTGTTGAGCAGGCTGATAAAAACGTCATCACTTTGCCGGTAAATATGTTTTAGCTCGATGGTGGTGAAAGTCGTTTTCTGCAAGGCACGGCTTCCGAAAAAGAAAATCGTATCGTAATACGGTCGCAATAAATTCCATTCATCATCTTTCGCCACGGGAGCCAGTTGCTGCAAGTCGCCAATCATTAGCAATTGCACACCACCGAATGGTTTGTAATGGTCCCTGAACCTGCGAAGCACTTCGTCGATGGCATCCAGCAGATCGGCCCTGACCATGCTGATCTCGTCAATCACAAGCAGGTCGAGACTTCGCATGATATTTATTTTCTCGCGGTTGAAACGCTGCGAGCGGTCAAAGGCGCTCTTTTGATATTCGCCCGGAAAAATTTCCTTTTGAGCAGGTTGCTCGGGAATATGCGGCCCGAAATGCATCTGGAAAAACGAGTGAATGGTAACGCCACCGGCATTAATGGCAGCTACTCCGGTTGGAGCAACCACAATCATCCGCTTGGGCGAAATAGTCTTCAGGTTGCGCAAAAAAGTAGTCTTACCCGTACCCGCTTTTCCTGTTAGAAAAAGGTTGGTATTAGTCTGTTCAACAAAGTTGAAAGCCAGTTGCAACTCAGGATTCGGGATTTCCGGGGACATTATTTATTATGTAATTTGAATAAGGTAATTAATGCTGCTATTTATGGTTTGTTTATCAGAGTACTTAAAGTGCAATGAATTACTATGGTTTTTCAGCCGAATAGTATGCATCAGCCGGAAGATTATGATTCAGGTTGGCAATTCCCAGGACAACGATGGCCGTTACTATAGAGGTATGTTCCTGGTATTCGGGAATGCTTTTGTTATAAAGATCTCTTTCGGTATGCCATATTTCGCCATAGTTAAAGTTGTATCCTTTTGTGTCCTCGGTTCCGAAGGTCATGGTTGGCACACCTTCGACGGCAAACGAACCGGCATCGGTTCCGGAGGCAACTTTCGGACGTGGCCTGGGTTCAAGTTTTTTCAGCGTAAACGGGAAATCCGGATTTATTCCGGTAAGTGGCTC
>JBBSBT010000434.1:0-3479 GCA_038250985.1 Bacteroidales bacterium | reverse complement strand
CCGGGGGCAGGACGAATGCCGTCGTAGCCTTCGTGGATCATTTCGTCGATAGTCAGATTTTCATCTTTGGCATATCCCCAATATTCCTTGCGCACTTTATCATGCAACAACTCAGCGAAAGCTTCCGCAAGCCTGTCGGCCATGATTTTTACCATTATCGCATTGTAGTCGTCGTTTTCATCTTCGTACTTTTTGACCCATTTCTCAATACCAAGCCCACCTGTTATGGCAAACAAACCTATATAGTCGCTGTATCCCGTATCCTTTGGTGCAATAAAATCAGCAAGCGAAAGATTAGGAATACCAGGTTCCTTTTCCTCTTCGTTTCGTAAGAAATGAAGCATGGTATGCTCCTGGTTTTCAAGAGTTAATTCGATACTGTCGCCAATGGCATTTGCAGGGAAAAAGCCGAAAACTCCATTAGCCTGAACCATTTTCTGATCAATGATTTGCTTAAGCATTACCTGGGCATCATCGAAAAGTATGCGTGCTTCCTTACCTTTTAAAGGATCGTCGAAAATGGCCGGATATTTCCCGCCGATTTTCCACGCATGGAAAAAGAAAGTCCAGTCGATGTAACGACTGATCTCTTCGAGCGAATAATTTTCGAGATATTTCACTCCTAAAAATGATGGCTTTACCGGTTTGAAGACCGACCAGTCCGTCTTAAAACGATTGGCGCGGGCTTGTTCAAGAGAAATATAAGTAACACCTGCCCTGGTACTTTCATGCTTATGGCGGAGCTGGGCATATTTCTCAGTGGTTGCATCCAGGAAAGGTTTCTTTCCATCTTTGGAAAGCAAAGCTGCCACCACGCCGGTTGCCCTCGAAGCATCGCGTACATGTATTACGCCATGGCTGTATTCAGGAGCAATTTTAACGGCAGTATGCATTTCGCTTGTTGTGGCACCCCCGATTAATAAAGGAACGGTAAATCCGCGGCGCTCCATTTCCGCGGCAACAAATCCCATCTCTTCGAGCGAAGGAGTTATCAATCCCGATAATCCAATAATGTCGACTTTTTCTTTTATGGCAGCATCCAGAATTTTTTCCGCATGAACCATTACACCAAGGTCAACCACCTCGTAATTGTTACATCCAAGTACAACTCCGACAATATTTTTGCCAATATCGTGCACATCGCCTTTTACGGTTGCCATCAGGATTTTACCTGCTTTATTGCCTTCGCCTTTTACTTTTTCAGCTTCAATATAAGGCAATAATACAGCAACTGCTTTTTTCATCACGCGGGCGCTTTTAACCACCTGCGGCAGGAACATTTTCCCTGCCTGGAAAAGATCGCCAACCACGTTCATTCCAGCCATCAGTGGACCTTCGATCACTTCAAGCGCTTTTGCAAAATGCGGGCGGGCTTCCTCAACATCCGTTGCCACATCGGCATCCAATCCGTGTACCAGGGCATAGGTTAAACGCTCGTTTACCGGCAATCCGCGCCAGGCTTTGGCAGCTGCTTCCGTCTTTTCGGTGGCTTTCATTTTCGAGGCATAATCGATCAACCTTTCGGTTGAATCGGGCCTGCGGTTGAAAAGTACATCTTCAATCAGTTCGAGAAGATCAGCCGGGATATCGTCGTAAACCGGCAGGTTGCCGGCATTTACAATACCCATATCCATACCGGCTTTAATGGCATGATACAGAAAAACTGAATGCATGGCTTCACGCAGATCATCGTTGCCACGAAACGAAAACGACAGGTTACTTATTCCTCCGCTCACCTTGGCATAAGGCAGGTTTTGCTTGATCCATTTTATGGTTTCAATAAAATCGACAGCGTAATTATTATGTTCTTCAATGCCGGTGGCAATGGCAAGTATATTGGGATCGAAGATAATATCTTCGGGTGGAACCCCGATTTCATTTACCAGGATTTTGTAAGCGCGTTCGCAGATTTCCTTGCGTCGCTCCAGTGTACTTGCCTGGCCTTGTTCATCAAATGCCATTACAACCATTGCGGCTCCGTAGTTCCTGATTTTCCGGGCATGTTCACGGAAAGCATCCTCGCCTTCCTTCATACTGATGGAATTCACAATGGCTTTGCCCTGAAGGCATTTCAACCCGGCTTCAATCACCTCCCATTTCGAAGAATCGACCATAATGGGGACTTTTGCAATTTCGGGTTCCGACATCAGCATATGGAGATAGCGGGTCATTTCACGCTTTGCATCGAGCAAGGCATCATCCATATTTATATCCAAAACCTGGGCGCCGGCTTCCACCTGGTCGCGGGCAACCGAAAGCGCTTCATCGTATTTTTCTTCGCGGATGAGCCTTGCGAATTTTTTCGAGCCTGAAACATTCGTTCGCTCACCGATATTGATAAAGTTGCTGTTCTCAAAAATCATAAGCGGTTCCAGTCCGCTTAACTGCAGGTTTTTAGCTATAACCGGGATATGCCGGGCTGTGGATTGTTCTGCAATTTTGCATAATTCTTTGATGTGTTCCGGCGTGGTGCCGCAGCATCCACCTATGATATTCACTGAATGATTCAGGAGAATTGGATGAACATGTTTAGCCATCTGCAGAGGTGTTTCATCATATTCGCCGAATTGGTTTGGTAAGCCGGCATTGGGATATGCGCTGACATAAAATGGTGCTTTTCGCGAAAGTTCTTCTATAAACGGGTTCAGTTGTTCGGCACCCAGTGAGCAATTGAATCCAACGCTAAGCAAATCGATATGTGAAACCGAATTCAGGAAAGCTTCCACCGTTTGCCCCGAAAGGGTCCGCCCGCTTAAATCAGTAATGGTGCCCGAAACCATAACCGGAAGCCTTAGATTTCGTTCGGCCAGCACTTCATTTATAGCATAAAGTGCGGCCTTGGCATTCAGTGTATCAAAAATGGTTTCGACCAGTAACAGGTCGACGCCTCCGTCTATGAGACCGCGAACTTGTTCGAGGTATGAATCTCTGAGTTGGTCATAGCTTACGGCACGAAACCCGGGGTCGTTTACATCGGGCGACATGCTCGCTGTTTTGCTGGTAGGACCAACAGCGCCGGCGACAAACCTGGGTTTATCGGGGTTTAAAGCCGTAAATTTCCGTGCTTCGGCAACTGCAATTCTGGCGGCAGCCACATTCATTTCATATACAATAGGTTCCAGCTGGTAGTCGGCCATCGAAACCGATGTAGCATTAAAGGTATTGGTTTCAATAATATCAGCACCGGCTTCGAGGTATGCCTGGTGGATTTCATGGATCACATTGGGTTTTGTAAGGCTTAGTAAGTCATTGCAGCCTTTCAGATCAATGGGATGAGTGGCAAACCGATCACCGCGGTAATCTGCATCTTTAAGTTTATAACGCTGAATCATGGTGCCCATGGCTCCATCAAGTACTAAAACACGATTTTCTAAAACTTTATCTATACTTTCCTTTTCTATCATAACATTAATATGTTTAACCATGCTTACCTAAACAAAGCAGCAGGGCAGAAGTTTTTAACTCAACACATTCAGTTT
>JBBSBT010000433.1:0-3497 GCA_038250985.1 Bacteroidales bacterium | reverse complement strand
TATCAATTCACTTTCCAATCCCCGTATAAAAAACATACTTAAGCTGCAGGCCAACAGCCGTGACCGGCGCTCGCAGAACCTTTTTGTAATCGAAGGATTCCGCGAAATCAGCAGGGCTTTGGGTTCAGGAATTGAGGTCAAAGAATTGTATGTATGTACTGATCTGGACCGTCAGGGCAGGAGTGAGGAACTGATTAAAAAAGAAAATAGAATACAGGTTTTCGAAATAAGCAAAATAGCATTTGCCCGTATTGCATACCGCGAAGGATCGGATGGATTAATTGCGCTTGCGGTTCCCCGTAATATGGGACTCGATGAGTTGAAATTAAGTGCTAACCCGCTTGTACTGGTATTGGAGTCGGTTGAAAAACCCGGTAACCTGGGCGCTATTATGCGTACAGCCGATGCTGCAGCAATAGATGCAGTTATCGTTTGCGATCCTCTCACGGATATCTATAATCCGAATGCTATACGTTCAGCCGTTGGATGTATATTTACCTGCCAGGTGGCTACATGCACTTCTGTTGAAGCTATAGCCTGGCTTCGAGAAAATAAAATAAAAATTTTCGCTGCCGCACTTACCAACAAGGCAATGTCCTATCACCATGTTGATTTTAGCAGTCCTTCTGCTATCGTTATGGGCACTGAAGCAACTGGCTTAAGCCACGAATGGCTTGACAATTCAGATATGCAGATTATCATTCCTATGAATGGCGTTGCCGATTCGCTGAATGTTTCAACATCAGCAGCCGTTCTGGTTTTTGAAGCCGTGAGGCAGAGAGAGAAGGGTAGGGGAGAATGAATTTTCCGTATGTAGAGACGCGATGCCTCGCGTCTCTATAAAAGAGGGAGGAGATGGGATTTGGGACTTGAATTTTGGGACTTGAATTTTGGAATTTTTATTCGCGAATTTGAACAGGGAACATTAAATCCTAATCAAAAAACAACCACGATATCCCTAACTTAAATGCAGCATCAGGCTGTGGGTAATCAGGAACTATCAGGTAGTTAAACCCCATCAGCCCTGAGTTAAAATGTTCATATTTAATAAATATGCGCGCTCTCTTGATATTCAGATTAACAAATGCATCGAGGTAAGGATAGTTTCCCGCCAGGTAGGTCCTTTGTTGGTAGAAGGCTCGTAAAGCCGGCATGTAAGCGTCCTGGTACCATTGTGAATGATATGTGCCGCTTATTCCTGCCTGTGCATGTAACGCCTTCTGAAATAAAACAACATCATAACAAAGCGTAAGTTTACCGATGATATTCGGGAGCTGTAAAACACTGTCAGGCGTTATTTGCTGCCCTGCTGCATAAATCGTAGTAATCCAATGTTTTATTCTGAATTCCTTGCTCACATGGCCTGCCAGTATGTTCAGCCCGCCTGTGTATTGCTGTGGCCGGATATTCTGGTTGAGATATGTATAATTTGTCATACGCGTATACGAAGCATTCAGGTCGAAACCCCTTAAAATAACTCCGAATTCCCCTTTCAGATAATCCTGCGTTGCAAAAGTATTGTTCCAGCTGAAATAATCAGTTTTGTAATTTGTAAAGTAATAATCAGGATGCATGGTCCCTTTCGAAACATTGAGGTACGCCTTATGATTCATTTTTCCGAAAAACTGGTAGAAACTGCCGTTTAATGAATAGTCGCCACCGTTGTATCCACCGAGTACCAGGTACGCTGATGCTTTAAAAAATGTTTTCTGTTTGATGATCCCTTTTAACATTCCGAAGGGAACGGTCTGCCGGAATACATCATTCATAGTGGTGTCACGCGTTAATCTGTCTGTCTGGAAACGGATACCGAATGAATATTGCAACGGAAAACTTTTCCCAAGAGTATCAGGCGTTTCATTTGAATATACCAGGCAGTTTTCGAAATGAGTAAGCCGGGTTGAATCAAAAATCTGTAAGGTATCCGTTTTGAAAAAATAGTCAGGATAGTAATTGTATTGGGCATCTGTAAAACTACTGGGTGAGGTATTGTCCTGGAATGCAATGCCCGAACGGTTGTAGCGCATGGTGTACACAATCCGGCCGGCATCAAATTTGCGCGGAACGAGTACCGTAGTCGTATCCACTTTCTTCGCAACAGTCGGTTTCAGAATATTAAAATACTGTTGTAAAACAAAACCTGAATTTTTCCCGCGGTTTATCGCATTTTCCAGGTAGGTGGTGTAAACCTTTCTGTTGGTCTCCGCATTATTTATAAACTTATCAACCTCCATGATTCCCCCGTTTTCATAGTTCATAGCACGGTCGTTCCTGTATGTCAGCAGGGCACCATAGCGTTTCGAGGGATGTAAAAATGCGGCATAAAAAGTACCTCCTGCATTGAAAGCCCTTTGGCGCAGATAAATGCCGGGGGCATTGGCAAAGCGTGCATTAAGGCCCAGGTATATGCCATTGCCTATACGCTCCCCAAATTTGACATCAAGTTTTTGTTCCTTTGCAGGACCCATATGATATCGTAGGTGTGTGAATGGATTGGTGCTGATAAAGAATGCAATACTATCATCTTTCAACTCGTACGGAGCAAATACATCAGATCTGAAACGGAAATCCGGTCCTGTCTTAAGCGAGTATTGAAGCGGAAAGGTGGCTGAGCCTTGATTGCCAAGGTCAGCATAAAACTGGTTATTTGTTTTTGTAATATTATACTCCTGGAAATTGTTCAATGGCTTGGAAACAGCATAGTGGGTATATGCACCTTGTTCGTTCATATAAAAGTAGCTTACAAAAACTGAATCGGGACTGCGTACATCTTTTTTATTTGCGGCATCTTCAGTACTTCCCTGGTTTTCCTCCCCTTCACCAGTTAACTGTTGTGCATACGTAGCTGACACGACTAACGATGTAAGTAGAAAAGCAAAACAAAAACGTAGCAGGTTCATCGGTAATCAGGGTTGGCAGAATTTAGTTTTAATGTGCAAAAGTACTGAAAAATCAGATAATGCATGAACTTATAAGGTGCATCATCGCTTGCATCCTGTTAATTTTTTACAAATCTGTAAAATACAATTGGGTCTGGGTTTTAGGGATTCGGCTTTAGCCAAACTTATTCAAATTTTCCAAGATTCGATTATTCATTTATTCATTTGTTTGAATGTTCATTTATTTAGTTATTCCCTGGTTCCCTTTGTTCAAATGTTAGACAAAAAGGGCAGGGGATTATAGATTTTGGAAAGAGAGTGCAAAAAAACCTGCTATCTTTCGATACCCGGGCAATAAAATTCGGCAGCGACAGGATTTTATCACTCTGAAAGCGTGACTCCCGGTTTGATCCGGTACCATCTGCGCAGGCGGGCTTAACTTCTCTGTTTGGAATGGGAAGAGGTAAAAAAGAGGGCAAAAAAAAAGCCCTGCTAGTTTACACTAGCAGGGCAATAAAATTCGGCGGCGACATACTCTCCCGGTTTGATCCAGTACCATCTGCGCAGGCGGGCTTAACTTCTCTGTTCGGAATGGGAAGAGGTGGGCCCCGCCGCTAT
>JBBSBT010000432.1:0-3502 GCA_038250985.1 Bacteroidales bacterium | reverse complement strand
GATTGGGTCTTGGGTCTTTCTTTATCTTTTTACCCTGGCGTTTCCCTGCCAGATGCTCCAAACCATATCTTCATCAGCGGGCTGGGCATAATCGGTTAAAAATGTAGTTGCCAGGGCGCCGCTGGCCCAACCAAACTGCATACATTTTTCAGGTTCCCATTCTTTAAGAATTCCGTATAGTAAACCGCCCACAAATCCATCGCCACCGCCAATACGATCAAGAACAGCGATTTCGCGGGGCTCAATTACATGCCAGTTTTCGCCTTCGAGCATAATTGATCCCCAAAGATGTTTGTTGGCATTAACTACCTGCCGCAGGGTGGTAGCAAAAACTGAAGCATTCGGAAAAGCCTTTTTTACCCTGTTGATCATTATCTTAAAACTTTCAATCTTGGAATCAATGTCTTTTCCACCTGCTTCCGGGCCTTCAATCCCAAGGCAAAGCTGAAAATCCTCCTCGTTTCCAACCAGTATATCCGATAGTGAAGCTATTTCAGTAAAGATATCATGTAATTCTTTTTCACGGCCTTTCCAGAAGGAAGCACGATAATTCAGGTCAAAGGAAATCCGGGTGCCGGTTTTACGGGCAGCACGGGCCAGTTCGAGGCAAAAAGTACTGGTTTCGGGCGAAAGGGCTGCGATAAGTCCCGAAAGATGCATAATCTGAACGCCCTCCTTTACAAAAATACGATCGAGGTCAAAATCATTCACATTCAATGTGCGGCCTACTTCGCCGGCTCGATCGTTCTGTACGCGAGGTCCCCGTGAACCGAAGCCGCTGTCGGCAATATTAAACTGGTGACGGTAACCCCAGGGATCGCCTTGTTCAATTTCTTTGCCTTCATAAGCCATGTGCCGACCGGACAGGTTGCTTTTTATAAACTGAGCTATAGCACTGTCTTTTACGAAAGTAGTTAACACTTTTACAGGAAGCCCGAGGGAAGCCGCTATACTTGCAACATTGGTTTCGGCGCTTGTTGCCTGCATTTTAAATGTGTCACTGCTATGCACCGGTTGCCCGTTAACCGGTGTTATACGCACACCCATGCTGGTTGGAACCAGAAGTGACCAGGTAAAATCTTTCTTTAATTGTATGCCCATTATATTTTGATAATAAGTTGTTGTAGTTGTTTTGAATTTCTATACACCTCCGAAGGCGCTGTACCCTCCATCGACAGGAAGAATAATGCCGGTAATAAATTCCGAAAGGTCGGAAAGCAAAAAGAGCGTGGCTCCTTGTAAATCCTCAGGTTTCCCATATTTCCCAACGGGAGTGTTTGATATAATTTTTAAACCCCGCGGCGTAGGAGCACCTGTATTTTCGTCGGTCAGTAAAAAACGATTCTGGTTGGTAAGGAAAAACCCTGGAGCTATTGCATTTACACGAATCCCGGTTTGGGCAAGATGAACCGCAAGCCACTGGGTAAAGTTGTTGATCGATGCTTTAGCTGCCGAATACGCAGGAATCTTTGTGAGAGGCTTGAACGAATTCATAGATGAAATATTCAGAATTACTCCTTTCTTTTTATGCAGCATATCCGTGGCAAACACCATGCTCGGAAGCAATGTTCCATTGAAGTTAAGTGCAAACACTTTATCGAAGCCCTCCATCCCGAGTCCGAAAAAGGATTTTTCCAGATCATTGATATCGGTTAACTGCTCAACCTGGGTGGTTGCTTTCGGTGAATTACCCCCGGCTCCGTTGATAAGAATATCAATAGGGCCAAGCTTTTCATTAATCACTTTCTTGGCTTCAATAAGCGATTGCTTATCCAGCACATTGGCTTCAACCCCTATGCAATCGACTTTAAACTTGGCGGAGAGCTGTTTGGCCGTAGTTTCAGCAGCTTCCTTGTTAATGTCAATTATAGCGGTTCTTATTCCTGATGAAACCATTGCTTCGCAAATGGCATAGCCTATAATTCCGGCTCCACCGGTAATTACAGCTACTTTCCCCTTCAGATCTGAAAAATCGAAAATCATATTATTTTTGTTTAATTGAATTATTTAGGCCGGAACAGACCCATCAAATTTTAAAATTCTTGTAGTACTCTATGTTTTCTTTCATGATTATATCAATCGGACTGTAGTTAATTTTTTCAACAGGCTTTTTTAAAAAAAGATGGTTGTATAGCGAAAATACGCTTTTATATCCCTGTTCTTCAGGATTTTGACAAATAAGAAATTGAATAATCCCCTTTTCAAGATATTCAATATTCTCTTTCAACAAATCGTACCCGACAAGTACCACATTCTGAATCTGGTTCTTTTCGAAATACCTTGCTACCAGATGTACTCGCGAGTTTGCAATAAACAAACCGGCAGGTTTTTCGTCGCTATCGAAAATAGCATCCAGGGTTGTATCAAGGTTCGATAGTGATGAAATATCAACATCCAACGAATGTATGACTGCCTGGTGTTCAGTTTCAGTTGTAAAATAAGAAAGGAATCCTTTTTCTCTTAAACTTAAATGATATACAGGAGCTGAGCGGTTAACCGGTTTTACAATGTAAATATGGTTGAATCCATTATGAATACTGTAATTCATTAACCTTGCAGCCAGGAAACCACTTTGTACTGAGTTTTGACCAAAATAAGCCAGGTTTTTGCAGTTTTCGATAAATACATCAAAGAAAACATATGGAAGTTCAAGTTTCTCACACTTTTCGACCACCTTTAACGAAGCTTCATAAAAAACCGGTGCAAAAATGAAACCACTGGAGTTGGAATCCACTATTTCATTCGATTTCTCGATGAAAGAATTTTCATTACTGTAATTAAACGTAGCTATATGAAGCTCAAAGTTGAACTTTTTTATTTCGCGCGCTGCAGCTTTAATCCCTGCCAAAGGTTTTTCCCAGTATGCATTGCTATCGGGATCGGGTATCAGAACAGCAATAGTATATTTAATTTTCGAAGCAAGTGATTTGGCAAGTAAATTGGGAGTATATCCCAGTTCCTCAATTATTTTAAGAACCTGTTCACGTGTTGCCTCGGCAACTTCGCCGCGGTTATGCAATACCCGATCGACAGTGCCGATGGAAACATTTGCCTGTTTGGCGATATCTTTTATGCCTGTTTTCAAGGGTTTATCCTTTTCAATTTTGTTTGAACTGCAAGGTTTTACCGTTCCGTTAACGTACACGACAAATATATAATCATTTTTTGAAATACCGTTAACGTTACCGGATTTTTTTTAATGATTTTTTTGCCAGTGACCAGGTTGTCAGTTAATCAGAATTTTTTTGACTGTCGAGGCACCATTTTGAGTAACTGCCCGCACAATATAAACTCCTTTTGGCCAGTTATTTGTTTGAATAGCCAAAGTGTTTATGGTAATGTTCTGAGAAAATACCCGCATCCCGTTTATCCGATAAACATCAGCATGGACAATTTTACCATCAACTATAATTTCCTGGTTAATTGAGGAATATTTGATTGGAATTCCGGTATGACTTTCCATGCTGGCCGGTAACGAAGTAAAGTCATCATGTTCAAAAGG
>JBBSBT010000431.1:0-3536 GCA_038250985.1 Bacteroidales bacterium | reverse complement strand
TACGGATGGAGTTTCCGTATGAAAGATAAAAAACTGGTTGATATAAAGCTTTCATTTTAAATTTTTAATTAAACTATCATAACCTCATAACCCACGAAAGTCCATTTTTAGAATAATTATTGTAACTTCGCCCGTTCATTCAAATAGGACATTTTAGCAAGGTATGTGGAAAATTCTGGTTAGATTAATATTGCGAAACCGGCCTGGTATACTGATTGTTATCGGAATTCTTACGGTTTTAATGGCGTGGCTCGGAACAGGGGTAAAACTTTCGTACAACAATTCACGTATGTTGCCCGCTGACGATTCAGCAGTAATTGAGTATGAAGCCTTTAAACAACGTTTTGGAGAAGATGGAAGTGTTTTCGTAATCGGGGTTACTAACCCGGATATGTTTAAGCTTAATGAATTTAATGCATGGTATGATCTTACCCATGACATGGCAAATATTGATGGCGTTGAAGGAGTAACATCCATTGCAAAAGCCGCGGATATTGTTAAAAATGAAAGCCTCCGCCAGTATGATTTCCTGCCCATTGTTCCTGCAAAACCACGCACCCAGGCCGAAATGGATTCGTTGAAAGAGAAAATCCTTTCGCTGAAATTTTACGAGGGCTTGCTGTACAACCCTAAAACCCAGGCTTACCTGCTGGCCATCACGCTCAACCAGAAAAAACTAAATGATAAAAGCAGGCTGACAATTGTTGATGATATTGTGGCACGCGCTGAGGCTTATACCGCACAAACCGGTCACCAGCTGCATTATTCCGGTATGCCTTATATTCGCACGGTGATGGCCCGTATGATTCAAAATGAGCTTTTCCTATTTGTTTTTCTGTCCATCCTTATTGCGGCCATTGTCCTTTTTATGTTTTTCCGCTCGCTGAAAGTAGTAGCCAGTTCGCTGGTAGTTGTGGCTGTAAGCATTATTTTTACCGTGGGACTGATCGGGTTATTTGGCTTTAAGATAACCATCCTTACCGGGGTAATCCCATCGCTTATTGTGGTGATTGCCATCGAAAACTGCATTTATATCCTCAATAAATATCATTGGGAATACCGGCAGCACGGGAATAAAATTCTGGGTCTTTCGCGCGTGGTACAGCGCATTGGTTTTGCTTCGCTGATGGTAAATACGGCAACGGCTATCGGTTTTGCCGCCTTTATCCTCGTATCGAACCAGATGCTTCGCGAATTTGGTATCATTGCAGCCATCAGCATCATGGTTGAATATATTTTGTGTATTTTGCTCCTGCCAATCATTTTCAGTTATATGGCGCCCCCTACTGAAAAACACCTGAAACATCTCGATAATAAAATATTCAGTAACATACTCGAAAAGATTATTTACCTGATACAAAACAAGCGTGCCTGGATCTTTTCAATAGCCGGCATTCTTCTTATTGTTGGAATCATAGGGATGCTGAATATGCGCACTTCAGGAAAAGTGGTTGATGATATCAGTGAAAAAAGTGCCTTATACAAGGACCTTAAATTTTTCGAGAAACAATTTGGTGGTGTAATGCCTTTCGAAATATCAGTTGACACCAAAAAGAAAAAAGGGGTCATGCGGCTTTCAACTATCCAGAAAATTGATGAACTTCAGGAAGTAATTCTTAAAAACAAAGAGTTTTCTCGGCCGCTCTCGGTTGCTGAGCTGGCTAAATTTGCCAAGCAGGCATATTTTAATGGTAATCCTGCCATGTACAGCTTGCCCAACTCACAGGAAAAAAACTTTGTACTTTCCTATTTCCCAAGGAAAGCAGTGGGGCAGAAACAAATGCTGAGTACTTTTATCGACAGCACCCAGCGTTATACCCGGATCAGTTTTCAAATGGCGGATTTAAGCACAAACCAGGTTAACAGGTTGCTCGGCAGTATTAAGCCCCAGGTAGCTGAAATATTCCCTGCCGAAGATTACGACGTTCAGTTAACCGGCAACAGCCTTGTTTACGCCCGGGGCACGGAATTCCTTATAAAACACTTGCTCCAAAGCGTGCTGATTGCTATCGTTTTCATCTCCCTGCTGATGGCACTTATGTTCTCAAGTGTGCGGATGATAGCGGTTTCGATGCTGCCCAACATCATCCCGTTAATCATTACCGCAGCCATTATGGGCTTTACCGGCGTTCCGGTTAAACCATCCACCATTATCGTTTTCAGCATTGCACTTGGTATTTCAGTTGACAACGCCATACAGTACCTTTCGCGATACCGGCACGAACTGAAAGTAACCGGAAATGATATCGGACGATCAACTATAAATGCCTTGCGCGAAGCCGGCTTCAGTATGATCTATACTTCCATCGTGCTTGTGCTGGGTTTCAGTGTATTTATGGTATCAAAATTCGGAGGCACACAGGCTCTCGGAATGCTGGTTTCCACTACTTTGTTTATTGCAATGTTTTTTAATATTATGGTACTGCCCTCGCTCCTGCTTGTTCTGGATAAATATGCCGTTACAAAAGCATTTAAAGGAGAGCAGATTATCGATATATTTGATGGCGACGACGAATTAAATGGCAATGGACTTAAAAACGGGAATAACCATAAAAAAAAGGAGAGTCTTTGATGCTGATAATAATTTCATGACAGAAAAGGATACATTTTAAATAATCCTGCCTGACTGCGTCAGCAGGCAGGGAACATCGAATAAAGAATATCGAATCATAAAGAAAACAAACCGGTTAATACTCATTTCAGGAAAAGTCAACATCAACATATTAATTTCAACATTCACTGTTCAATAGTTCACTATTTTATAAGATCAGCAGAGATTTTCAACTAAAAAAACGAATTTTACAGATTTAATTTTTAATAAATCAACATCATGAAAGGAATAATTCTGGCCGGCGGTTCCGGTACCCGTTTACACCCTCTTACTCTGGCAGTAAGCAAGCAACTCATGCCGATTTACGACAAGCCGATGATTTATTACCCTTTGTCGGTTCTCATGATGGCTGGCATACGCGAAATTCTGATCATAAGCACACCCTATGATTTGCCAAATTTCGAAAAACTTTTAGGCGATGGTTCCGAACTGGGTTGTTCGTTCAGCTATGCCGAACAGGTGATTCCGAACGGGCTGGCTCAGGCTTTTGTAATAGGCGAAAAGTTTATAGGCAAGGATAAAGTCGCGCTGGTTTTGGGTGACAATATATTTTATGGCACAGGTCTACAGGGGCTGATACAGGAAAATAAGGATCCCGATGGAGGTGTTGTTTATGCTTACCACGTATCGGACCCGGAACGATATGGAGTAGTTGAATTCGATGAAAATCACAAAGCAATTTCAATAGAGGAAAAGCCGAAAAACCCGAAATCGAATTACGCGGTTCCCGGATTGTACTTTTACGACAACTCTGTGGTGGAAGTAGCTAAAAATATAAAGCCCAGCCCCAGGGGTGAATATGAAATCACGGATGTAAACCGGTATTACCTCGAACAGGGCAAACTAAAAGTGGGTATTCTTAGTCGGGGCACAGCCTGGCTCGACACCGGCACATTCGCATCACTGATACAGGCATCGCAGTTTG
>JBBSBT010000430.1:0-3550 GCA_038250985.1 Bacteroidales bacterium | reverse complement strand
TTTTATGCAGACCTTTTATTTCGATAATACTCATATCAATGTAATTTAAAATCAGTTTTTACGCGCGGATCGACTCCGATGGGTTAAGTTTTAAAGCTTTGTAAGCGGGGTATAAGGCAGAGATAACACCTGCAATTATTACCATTATAGCTGTGATTATAAGCGTTGCCGAATCAATTTCGGGATAAATAAGTGTTGAATACCCCAATTCGCCAAAGGCCTCTTTCCAGAAATACAGGTCGATGCCCGATTTGGCAAAATATTTCGAAACGGCGTAACCGATCATAATACCAAACACGCCACCTGTAAGCGACAGAAAAATAGTTTCAAGCATGATCATCATGAAAACCCTCAGACGGTTCATGCCAATAGCCATAAGCATTCCGAGTTCGTGTACGCGCTCAAGGATCACCATCAGCATGGTATTTACGATTCCAAAGCTTAAAGCCAGCAGGATGATAAACAGGAAAAGAAACATATACTGGTTCATGGCGCTGACGAGATAACCCGCTTCGGGGCTGAGTTGTTGCCAGTCTTTCACTTCCAGACCAGGGAGTTTTGCTGACAGTGTTTTTGCAACAGCAACCGATTGATTATTTTTTTTGAGCAAAACGGATATTTCGTGTGCTTCGTTGACTTTGAGGCCTGTTAAACGACAAATATCCGTGTTGCGCACAAATATATTCATATCATCAAACATCAGGTTATCGGTGCGATAAATACCCACAACCCTGAACGCGCCCCCGGTAATGTTTTTATTCACATCCTGAACGGTAATTATTATTTTATTCTTCAACCCGACCTTGAGTTTTTGGGCCAACCGTTCGCTTATTAACACAGGGTTTTTACCCGAATCATCGAGATACTTTCCTTCGTATACTTTTGAACTTAGCAGCGTTACATGTTTCTCATTAGCAGGATCAACACCTGTGATCCTCACTCCCGAGCCTGTTTCGGCCGAAGCCACCATCGAATTGATAATTATCCTTTTGCTAGCCGCTACAACCTCGGGATCGGTTTTTACGATT
Organism: Bacteroidales bacterium; assembly: GCA_038250985.1. Classification (GTDB taxonomy): domain Bacteria; phylum Bacteroidota; class Bacteroidia; order Bacteroidales; family UBA4417; genus UBA4417. The sequence goes on along the minus strand of JBBSBT010000430.1, from coordinate 2,522 downwards.
TCGAGAATACTGTCGGCATCATTGATAAGGAGCGAAAACTGGTCATTATCCAGGAATCCGGGTTTGTGAATCTGAATATGTGACATCTCAACTCCTATTATGGATTGAATACGTCCATTGAGCATACCGTTCATAAACGAGATAAGGAAAATACCCGCAAAAATGCCGAGTGTTACAGCAGCAATTATAACCGAACTCCTGAGTTTGTTACGCCACAAATTCCGCCATGCAAACGATGAAATCATAATGGGAATTTTTATTTTAGTTGTGTAATGCTTCGCTGATTTTAAGCCTGCTGATATTAAAAACAGGGTAAAAGCTTATAATCAGCGTGAAAATAAAAATGGTAATAGCCTGGTTGTAAAAAACGGCAGGGGTCATCGAAAATGACATAACAGGTTCAAAACCCATCTGCATCATTGCCTCGGCAGCCTGCCCGGTGAAAGGAATAGGATGAAGTGTAAAATACCAGGTTACAGGAATGCTGGCTGCAATACCGGCTATCACACCGACTAAACCTAACATCACGATTTCAATCAGCAGCACATAACTGAGTTTATATTTCTGCATCCCTACGGCAATCAATACGCCGAATTCTTTTTTTCGCTCTGCAGTCATCATCATTACCGTGCCGAAAATCCCAAAAGCAATTATCATATACAGCACGCCTTTCATGATAAGTCCCGACTGCCGGTCGCTGTCAATCTGTTTCATAAGGATGCCGTTGATCTCTTTCCAGTCCATTACTTCGTAATTATTGCCAAGGGCATCGGCAAGTTCCTTTTTCGCAATAGCTACATCGTTACTGTTTTTTACCATTATCACGACCGAAGTAAGCCTGTCGTAAGCCGAGTAAAATTCCTGGCAGTTTTTTACGTCCATATACACTACCGTGCGATCCAGGTCAGGCGATGGTTGCCGGATAATACCCCGCACCGGGTATTTGCCGGCTGCGCTAACTCCGTGATAACCCTGGCTGAGCAATACAATGGTATCATTTACACCTGCTTTCATAAAACGGGCGAGGGCGCTTCCCAACACAACTCCATCGTCGCCGTTTTTCAGGTAACTGCCTTTAATCATCCGGGCCGTAAGGTTGGTGATGCTGTCTTCCTTTTCGGGTTCAATGCCGATTACCATTACACCTTTTGTAATATCACCGGTAGCTGCTAAAGCAAAATTTTCGAGCCTGGGCGTGAATAGGGTAACTTCCTTAATTTTTGCGATCTTAGGCTTCACATCTGAATAAAGTAAGGTTTTGTTGATCACTTTATCGTCCCAGTATCCTTTTTCGTGAACCTGTATATAGCCGGAGTAAAAATTTACGATGGTTTTTATGTATTGTGCGTACGAACCTTCCTGCATGGAACTCATAACGGCCGATAGTATAACTCCGAAAAAGACAGATGCCGCAGTAATAAGGGTCCGGCGTTTGTTGCGCCATAAATTCCGCCAGGCAAGTTTGAGGTATTCTTTCATTTGATAATGAGTAAATTATGGTTCAGCTGCTAATTAAGTGAGTTATTTGTTTTGTTGGAAGACAGAAGACGGGAGTCGGAAGACCGAAGACCGAAGTCAGAAGTCTCCAGTAAAGTTATATTTTACTCTGAGAGTTTAGCTTTGTTGACGAGGTATTCATTTCAGGATATTTCCCCTTAAGTGAATCAATTATCATATCTGCGCTTTCTTCCATCTTCCGTCCCGATAGCCATCGGGATCGGTCTTCCGACCTCTTATAAACCATTGCCATTAAATTAGTGGCACAACCTGAGTTATTTAACCGATTTCATATTTTGCTGCGAAAAAAAACTATCGGAAATAGGTTTGTTGAAAACCGAACTGTTAATTACCAGTATAGTTTTGTTTCCTTTTTTGTTCAGAGGTTCAATTTCGAGCCGGGTTGGTATTTCGCGATCGCCCATCCTTTTGATATCATACGCATTCATCAGGTTAACCAGGTCCATATCCTCATCGTAATATTCGGCTTTCCACTGGTTGAAACCATTAACAGAAATCCAGGTAATCACCTTCCCCCATGTAACCGCGGCATCGGGGAGCGGAGTAAGTTCAATTTTATAACAATCCATTCCTCTTACGTTTTCCTTACCCAACAATTTCTGGGTATAATCCACCACAATCGACGATTCTTTCACCAGGTCGTCGTTGGTAAAATCGGAGCCCATCCACGACTGCATCATCATCGATGGCGGAATCTTGATCATCCTTTCAATCGTAGGCACCCAGTTCCACATATCCTTCTGCCTTTTCAGGAAAACCTGTCCTTTTTCTTTGGCAGGCGCTGTAATATAAATCAGTGAGTATTCAGTTCCCTTCGACCACGATTTCAGTGTAACGCTCCTCGACCAGTCAGGTCGCACAATGGTTAAGGTCATAGTTCCCTGGCTGGTGGTGCCACGGCCTTTTTCGTCGGCTTTTTTAATTATTTCCCTGGCAGTAAGTTCCTGGGAATATACATTTTGAGGAAACGCATAAAAGCATATCATCATGATCACCACAACATA
>JBBSBT010000429.1:0-3554 GCA_038250985.1 Bacteroidales bacterium | reverse complement strand
ATTTCAACCCCCTTTTAAACTCCTCAAAACCGATTGTTTTTGGGCAAGTTACGGTAACCGATTGTCCCGGAAGTATATCCATAAAATTATCCGAGAACTGTACTTCGCTGTTGGTGCTGGTTAGGAAAAGGTTTTTAGCCAGGTTTTTTGAATGTATGGTAACTGGATAGCTATCAGGTGTTTCCTGTATATCAAGATTTATTCCGGGGTTTAAAAGCTCCAGGTTTTTCACTTTGGTAAAGTAATGGTAGTCGGTATCAACTACCTTTTTATCTGATTCAAAAGTGGTAACCATCATACATTTGGTTCTGTCAATTTTACTGAAAAAAGCAGCGCTGTCGGCTTCAAAAATAACAGCCGAATTGTTGGCCGGCAACTGGGCTTTAACTGCCTTTCCCCAAATGGTATTTCCCTTAAAATCGATAATCTTCATTGTTAGTATGCCTTTCTGGATATTCATGAGATCGGAAATCCCGTAGATCCTTATTTTACCGTTTTCCTCAACCGAAGTAATAATTGAATTTTTATACGCATCACGGACAAAATACTGCAGGGCTTTCCAGCGCTGGTAATAGTCCATGCTGCTCCACGAAGCTACCGGCCAGCAATCGTTAATCTGCCAGTACAGCGAGCCCATGCAATAGGGCATAGCCAGGCGGTGCGATTCCATGGCCATTTTAATGCCTTCGGCCTGCAGAACCTGCCCGATATACAGGAACTGCTCAAAATCGGCAGGGATTTTATAATCTTCGGCCATATACTGTTTTATGCGGAGGTTGCCGATGCCTGAGCGCTGATGCGATGCCATTACCTCTGATTCAATAGTATAATCATCAGGTATAGTATATTTCTGAACGGTTTTGAACTCAGGGAACGACTGGAATCCGTATTCGCTCATAAATCGTGCTTTGTATTTTCGGAAATCGCTGAAAGGATGTAAGCCATGCCAAACGCCCCAGTAATGCATATCGCCGGAACGGGTTTCGTAATTAGCCAGCTTTTGCGGACCTGCTGATGGCGACGATGGCCAATAAGGCTGATCGCCTGCAAATTCTGTAACCACAGCCGGAAGAATATGATGAAAAACTGCATCGTAGGCATTCCAGATTATTTCGCGTTGCTGAGCCGTGTAGGTTTGTTTATAACCCCAGCCGACTTTTTCGTCCCATTGTCCCCACATGGATTCAATTTCATTGTTGCCGCACCAGAGTGCCATACAGGCATGGTTTCTGAGCCGTTTAACGTTATCGATGGCTTCATTTTTAACATTATCCAGGAAAGCGGAATCGCCGGGATACATGGTACAGGCAAACATAAAATCCTGCCAAACCAGAATGCCGTATTGATCACAAAGATCATAGAAAAGATCACTTTCGTACACGCCACCGCCCCATACACGCAACATATTCATATTGCACTCAGCAGCTGCATTCACAACATTTTCGTACTTATCGGGCGTAACCCGTGGCAGGAAAATATCATTCGGTATGTAATTGGCGCCTTTCATAAACACAGGCCTTCCATTCACATCGAAGTAAAAACTCTCGCCTTTGCCATCGGCATCGGGAGTGCGGACAAGTTTAATGGTTCGCAACCCGGTTTTAACGGTCTTGCTTTCGGCTGCAGCCTGATTATTGCCTAAAACTGCAGTGATTGTATAAAGGACCTGTTCGCCAAGTCCGTTTGGCCACCATAGTTTTGGATTCTTAATTTCAAAATCGACAGGATAAATATGAGTTCCTTTTTGCAGATCAATTACCTGGTTTGCAGCTAAATTATTATTCACATTTATGCTGATTTCCTGTTTCCCGGCCTGGTCTGCTGAAATTTCTACTTCTGCATTTAAAAGCGCTGATTTAGCAGCTAATGATTTCTGAATTATATGAATATTTTCAATTTTTTGATTATCCCAGGCTTTTAAAAATACGTTACGCCAGATACCTGAAGTAACCAGTCGCGGGCCCCAGTCCCAGCCATAATGATACCCGGCTTTGCGTGTGTACATGCTTACCAGGTTATTTCCTAATCCGCCTAATACAGACTGATCATTAGCGGCAGGAAGTCCGAACCCGAAAGCTTCCTGTTTTTCCAAACCAATAACTATAGGTGACTTAAACTCAATGCGTATTGAATTTTCTCCCTGTTTCAGGGCTTTTTTTACATCCACCGTCCAGGTACGGAACATATTATCGGCACTTAACACAAGCTGATCGTTTACATACACATCGGCATACGTATCCAGGCCATCAAATTCCATTGTCAGGTTTTGTTTCTTAGCCATTTCGGCTGTTACATTGAAAGTAGTGCGGTATTCCCAGTTCACTTTATCAATCCACTGAAGGCTGCGCTCGTTAAGCCTGTAGTAAGGATCTTCAATTTTCTTATTCGCGAGCAGGTCGGTATGCACAGTACCGGGCACAGTGGCAGGAAGCCAGGTAGTTGTTCCGGTTTGCCTGAATTCCCATTTTTTATTTAGTTCCATGGATAATACGGATGTTTGGGCGTGGAGAGATATGGAAGTAATCATAAAAAGTAATATCAGGAGTACATTAAACCGAAGTTGGTTTTTCATTTTGACAAGAATTGAATTTTGTGAATTACGCGTCTATTCCTTACCTATTTAAATTTTGATCTATTCCCTTGCGTAACCGATACATGCCACGCTCAGTTTAACTCCTTCAACAGCCAGCAGTATATGAGCAGCAGATTCGAGTGTGGCTCCGGTTGTAATAACATCATCAACTAACAGTATATGAGTGTTGACAAGCTTTTCGGGCGTGGTAACCTTAAATATCTCTTTTACATTTTCCCAGCGTGCAAAACGCGATTTCCGTGTTTGTGTGGCTGTATCTACAGTTCGGATAAACGAGGTAGCGTCCATTTCAATATTCATGGCTTTTGCCAGACCGATGGCGAACTGCTCGCTCTGGTTGTAGCCGCGTTTCCGCTGCTTATCCGGGTGTAAAGGCACCGGAATTACTTTTGTAACATCTTTAAAAGCCTCAGCTTTTATTAAATCGGCACCCAGGATTTTACCTAGGTGAATACCTACATCCAACCGTCCTTTATATTTAAGCTGATGTATAAGGTGTTGCACCTTGCTTTTTTTATGAAAAGTATAAAGAGCTGCTGTATTCGCTAATTGCGCCCTGCCCCAGAAAACCTGATCAAGCGGACTATCCTTCATCAAGTGGTAATTGGTTTTAGGAAGGTGATAAAGACAATAAGTGCATATTATTTCTTCGTGTTTAAACAACGAATTGCCGCAGGCAGCGCAAACCCTGGGATATAATAAGGATATAAAATCTTCGATAAAACCGGGAATTTTCATACCTATAAATTGATGATCAAAGATAGTGAAATAGGATTGAATTCATCCGAATTTTAAGGAAAAGCCGAATTCCATTTTATATCCCCCGTTTTAAGTTATCCGTCGAACAAGAGAGGGATTATTGTCAATACGTCTATTGAATCATTTTATGGAAGCTTTACAAAATGAATTTTTTTTGTATAAAGATTATGAATATGCCCAAACTATATGAATATTTTGGCCT
>JBBSBT010000428.1:0-3556 GCA_038250985.1 Bacteroidales bacterium | reverse complement strand
TAAATTGCAACAACTGAAGATAAGCTGGTTACAAAAAAGTTGGTTGAACTTCAAAACCCTAACGGGAACAGAAGAGCAGCGTTTTTAGCCGGAATAACACAAAAAAAAGAAGGCATGTAATGCCTTCCTGTTTTGTTATTTTGAACTGGTTTCCTGAGCCCCGAAACTCTTATCTCCAAAGGAATCCGGTTTCTTTTCCTCATTATATTTTGACGGACATTTAAGCAAAAGGCTACTTGCCAGGAATTTGTCATTTTCAATTTTACCGATAACCACCACCTGTTCTGACTTTTCAAAATCCTGGGGTTTGGCGCCTTTATAAGTTACCAGGCGTTCAGTACCCTTCTGATCGGTCATATAAAACGTAAATTTATTGGCATCTACTTTAGTATCGTAAACTATCGGTTTATCTTTCACCAGTTTGCCAATGACGTGAAATTCTTTCCCCGGGTTGTCAACGGCAGCAGCAAAATCAGTGTAAGTGCTGGTATTTGCAAACAGGCTGATGATCACACCAATGGCGGCAACCACGAAAATAAGTATAAATATATGGGCTTTCTTCATGTTTATTGGTTGTTATTTTTAATTTCTTTTTCCATTTTAGTAACCCGCCTGTCGAGCCAGAAAAGATATATGGCAAGTCCGATCAGGACGGTTGAGAGAACTGTGATTACTACAAATATTTTAGTCTCTTCCATTGTATGTTTTGAGTTAATTAAACAATCAATTGTTTGTATTGTTTTGATTTTAATCCGTACCGGATATTTTATTCCGGGTTATCGAGGTATTGCCTGATATTAGCCATTTTCACCCTGATCCCCATAAGCCAGTACCCAACAATGATCCATCCGGCAATGGCAGGATAGAACACCAGGCGCATGGTGAAATCAAGATTGGTTACTGTCATCGGGCTTCCGCCTTTACCGGGATGCAGCGATCCTTGTGCCAGGCGGGGAAGTATGCCGATAAAAACGATCAGCATAACAAAAGCGAAAACATTATACACAGCTGCTATCCTAGCCCTTTTGTTTTCTTCATCGATGGATCGCCTCAGAACCAGGTAAGCAAAATATGCCAGGATGGTAATTGCGGCGCCGTTCAACTGAGGGTCGTTGGTCCAGGGTGTGCCCCAGGTGAAATTTGCCCATTCCATGCCGGTAGTAATTCCCAGGATGCCAAAAAACAAACCCACATTTACGGACTGTATAGCGTATATATCGTGTTTGATATCGAAAGTTGAGAGGTAACGCAGGCTGCGGGCCAGCGAAGTTCCAAACATCACCATCATCGAAAACCACATCACTACATGGAAAAACAGGTTCCTGATGGATTCCCTGATAATAGGCAATTCAGGTATATGGATCAGGAAACCGGCTATAATACTATACAGTATCAATAATACGCCAAGCAGTTTCCACCAGTTATTTTTAAAAAAATCCTTCATTTATTTCAGTTCCTTTTTAAAATTAATTTTAAATTTTCCGACTGCTTTAAACAGCTTCAATTAGTCTGTGCTTGCCTCTGTAACGTTTATTCCTGCTATTAATCGCGCCACAGATACGGGAACAATATGTATGACAATGCAATGACAATGGCATTGAGCATAAATAACGCTGCCAGGTATTTCATATTGCCCGAAACGGTTCCAACGCTGAGAGCTGCTGCAGAAACCTTCATCAGGGTAAGTAACAAAGGCATTACAACAGGGAAACTTAGAATGGCCATCAGGGCAAAATTATTATTGGTGCGTGAGGCAATGGCAGCAATCATGGTAAGAGCCGAAGCAAAACCAAAACTTCCCAGCAACAAAGCGCTGATAAACAAGGGATAATTAACAACAAACTCCCCCATTAACCCGGTGAATACAAGCAGGCAGAGAAGCGACAGTACACCCATCAGCATAAAATTGTAAATCATTTTCGAAAGAATGATCGCCTGCGGACTTGTTACCGTGTAGTAATACAACTGTCGTGATGTGCTTTCCTGGACAAAACTTTTTGATACGGCATTCACTGCAGCAAACAGCATAATAATCCAGAAAAGGCTGTTCCAGGTGGCTGAATCAATGATCCTTGCGAATGAAAGGTAACTCACAAATATCGTTGAAACCACATACAGCAATATGCCATTGATGGCATAACGCTGTTTGAATTCCAGCTTTATATCTTTCAATACAAGGTATTTGATTTCGCTCAGAAGCATTTCTATATTTTCAGTCTGCAAAGATATAAAAAGCGATATATGAAATGGATAAAAATTCAGGTTGTGTGAAAAGTGATATTCATAATTACAATTCCAAATTCCAGAATTCAAATCCCAGGTCCCAAAATACAAAGTCCCCGACCAAATCTATGATTTTCGATGCTTGTAAGTCAATATTCAAAATAGTTTTTCTACCCGGGATTTGCGGCTTAGTTTTTGGGATTTGTAATCAAAGAAAAAGAATCTACTGCTACAGCACTCAATCATTGCTGATAGCTTTCTCCCTGGTATTAACCGGGATAATTGTGGATCTTCCTTCCCCGGGTGCTTCCCCGAAGTATTTCCGGTATGTGATATGCCTTTTCGAAAATTTGCCGCCAACGGCCTCATGAATCATTCGCATCTTGGGATTAAAATCACCAACCCATGAAAGTTCCACTTCCGTATACTGCGGATTTTTTTTCATTACCGTATTCATATGCCAGAAGAGGGCCGACTCAATCCCTGATTTCTGATAATGGGGTTTAACTCCCATGATAACAATGCGTGCACGGGTAAAAATGCGCTTTTTCCCGATAAGACCGACTTTCAGTTTGCCCCACCAGTTTAGTTTCCCGTTAAAGTACCTGAGCATCTGGTTTATATCAGGAAGCATCAGTTCAAAAGAAATGGGCTCATCCCCGTGATAAGCAAACCAAACGAATTCAGGCATAAGAAGTCCTTTCATCCCCGACAGTACCTCGCGGATAGCTTCGGGTTCGGCAGGAGAGAAATTTTCGTGAAACTGCCATGCGTCATTATAAATTTCAATAAAATCGGCGATAAACTTTTCGGAATCGTCATACGAAAAATGCCTGAAATTATATTCCGGTTTCTGCCTCACCCAGTCGGCTATTTTCCAGAACCGCTCAGGGAAAGGTACGGTTAAATCGAGTAAATTGGTTACCTGTTCAAAATAAAGGGTAAAGCCATATTTTTCAAAGAAATCCCTGTAATACGGAGGATTATAATTCATCCCGAAGGACTGCGGAATAAAACCTTCAACGAGTAAACCCCAGAAATTATCATTCTCACCAAAATTTATCGGCCCGTCCATGGCTTCCATACCTCTTTCCGTCAACCAGTTACGACAGACATCAAAAAGAATATCAGCGGCTTTATTGTCGTTAACACATTCAAAAAAACCCATTCCCCCGGTCGGAACCTGGAATGTATAGGCTTTCTTTCGGTTAATAAATGCGGCTACCCTACCGGCCAGGTTATTCTTTTCATCGACTAGTATCCATCGTGTAGCTTCACCATAAGTAAAAAAAACATTCTTACCCGGCGTGAAAATCTTTTCAATAAAATCATC
>JBBSBT010000427.1:0-3574 GCA_038250985.1 Bacteroidales bacterium | reverse complement strand
TGTGACCCGTTAAAATAAACAAGAACACATGAAAACACTTATTCAGAAAAATGCCCTCACCTATCATTCCGAAGGGCGTCCGGGAAAAATCGAAGTAGTCCCTACCAAACCTCACAGCACGCAGCGTGATCTATCACTGGCCTATTCGCCGGGGGTGGCAGAACCCTGCCTCGAAATACAGGCAAATCCGGAAGATGTTTACAAGTACACCGCCAAAGGTAACCTGGTTGCTGTAATTTCAAATGGAACCGCAGTGCTGGGCCTTGGTGATATAGGTCCGGAAGCCGGCAAGCCAGTAATGGAAGGAAAGGGCCTGCTTTTTAAGATTTTTGCCGATATTGATGTGTTCGATATCGAAGTCAACGAAAAAGATATTGACCGTTTTGTGGCTGTTGTAAAAGCTATCTCACCTACTTTCGGAGGGATTAACCTCGAAGATATCAAAGCACCTGAATGTTTTGAAATTGAAGAACGACTGAAAGCCGAACTTGATATACCTCTGATGCACGACGATCAGCATGGTACGGCAATCATTACTTCCGCCGGCTTGTTGAACGCACTTGTAATAAACGGCAAGAAAATTGAGGATATGAAAATTGTAGTCAGCGGTGCCGGAGCTGCAGCAATTTCATGCACCAGGCTGTATATTAAATTGGGTGTAAATAAAGAAAATATAATTATGCTCGATAGCAAGGGCGTTCTGAACCGCAAAAGGACCGGTCTGAATAAATATAAAGCGGAATTTGTTACTGATCGGGATATTGACACACTCGAACAGGCTATGGATGGAGCCGACATGTTTCTTGGATTATCGGCAGCAGGTGCCGTAAAGCCCGAATACCTGATGAAGATGGCACCTGATCCTATTGTTTTTGCCCTGGCTAACCCGGTTCCGGAAATATCCTATACCGAAGCTACCGAGGCAAGGCCTGACGTTATCATGGGAACCGGTCGCAGCGATTTCCCTAACCAGGTAAATAATGTGCTTGGATTCCCTTACGTGTTTCGTGGCGCCCTTGATGTAAGAGCCCGGGCTATTAACGAAGAAATGAAACTGGCTGCCGCTTATGCGCTTGCTGACCTTGCCAGGCTGCCGGTTCCCGAAGAAGTGAATATAGCCTACAACGCCATGAACCTGAAGTTTGGCAGCGAGTATATCATCCCTAAACCCAGTGATCCCCGCCTGATTCTTTTTGTAGCTACAGCTGTTGCCAAAGCGGCTATGGAAACCGGTGTCGCACGTAAGCCTATTACCGATTGGACTGCATATGAAGCTGAACTTACCAAACGCCTCGGTCTTACCAATCCTCTCATCAAACAAATAAAAGCCAGGGCACAGGCAAATCCCAAACGCGTTGTTTATGCTGAAGCTGAAAATTACAAAGTACTGAAAGCAGCTGAAATTGTACTCGACGAGGGAATTGCTATCCCTATATTGTTAGGGAATAAGACCATTATCAACCAACTCATCGAACAGTATGACCTGGAGTTGCCAGGGGTCGAAATTATTGATCCCTCCAAAAAAGAACAGCTTGAAAGACGACAGTTGTATGCCGCGCAATATTACGAAAAAAGGCAGCGTAGAGGCGTAAATTCGCAGGAGGCCCTGGAATTTATGAGCCACAGGAATTTCTTTGCCCCAAGTATGGTCGAAAACGGGTATGCCGATGCCATGATATCCGGTTTAACCACCAGTTATCCCGAAACTATCCGTCCGGCCCTGCGTATTATAGGCAAGAGTAAAAATACGAACAAGATTTCGGCCATGTATATCATGCTCTCTAAAAAAGGACCTTTCTTTTTTGCTGATACTACGATTAATATGAATCCAACTTCTGAAACGCTTGTAGAAATTGCCCTTCAGACTGCCACGGCCGTGCGTGCCTTTAATATTGAACCCCGCATTGCTATGCTTTCCTATTCCAATTTTGGTTCTGTAGAGGGAAATATTCCAATTAAAGTTCGCGATGCGGTTGCGATATTGCACCGGGATCATCCTGATTTGATAGTCGACGGCGATATGCAGGCAAACTTTGCCATAAACAACCAGATGCTAAGCGAACATTTTCCTTTCAGCAAATTAGTAGGTTCACCTGCCAATACTCTTATATTCCCCTATCTTACTGCCGGGAATATTGCATATAAACTGATACAGGAGTTAGCCGGTGCCGAAGCTATCGGACCGATTCTTATGGGTCTTGATAAGTCAATTCACGTGCTGCAAATGGGCTCAAGCGTTAATGAAATTGTAAATATGACGGCTATTGCGGTAATTGATGCCCAGAATAATGCAATGAGAAATGGAAAGGAATAGAAATAAGTTGCTGTTTATCTGTAAGTTGCACATTTTTAATGCATTTACTGAAATATTTTTACTCCTTATATATTTAACTATGTAAATGTTTATTAATTTAGCTGACGTGGAATTCTAATATCAAACAAAGAAATTTTTAAAAGATGAAAAAGATAACTGTAATCGGAGCCGGTAATGTTGGCGCCACTGTTGCCAATGTTGTTGCACACAAGGATCTTGCGCGCGAAGTAGTTTTGATTGATATCAAAGAAGGAACTGCCGAAGGCAAAGCCCTCGATATCTGGCAAACTTCCTCAATCAATAACTTTAACACCCATGTTTCGGGTGCTACCAACGATTACCTGAAAACCAAAGGCTCGGGTGTTGTGGTTATTACATCTGGATTGCCACGTAAGCCGGGTATGAGTCGCGACGACTTAATTAAAACCAATGCGCTTATTGTTAAAGATGTTACTGAAAAAGTTATCAAGTATTCCCCCGAGGCTATTATTATCATAGTATCGAACCCACTCGACGTTATGACCTATTGTGCCTACAAAGCAGCATTGAAGGATGAGCGTAAAGTATTCGGGATGGCCGGTATTCTCGATACAGGCCGTTATCGCAGCTTTATTGCCGAAGCGCTTAGTATTTCGCCTAAGGATGTTCACTCCATGTTGCTGGGTGGTCATGGCGACACTATGGTTCCGCTGCCCCGCTATACATCGGTTGGCGGTATTCCGATCACCGAACTGCTTAACAAGGATGAGATTGATAAAATCGTAGAACGTACCCGTAAGGGAGGAGGTGAACTTGTTAACCTGATGGGGACTTCAGCCTGGTATGCACCCGGAGCTGCTGCAGCCCAAATGGTTGAAGCTATTGTTGATGATCAGAAACGCATTTTCCCTGTTTGTACCCGTTTAAATGGCGAATATGGCTTGAAAGATGTTTTCCTGGGAGTACCTGTTCGTTTAGGTTCGTCAGGAATTGAGGAAATTATCGAACTGAAACTCGACAAGGCCGAGAAAAAATTACTCGAAGACTCTGCCGCTTCGGTAAAAGGAATGATGGACACACTCGATAGCATGAATATTTTCGAGGATTAAGCGCGATTTTGAATTAACTTTAAGGCACTCTTCAATTATGAAGGGTGCCTTTTTTTTAAAGACTTTTATTCAATTAAAAGATTTGGAATTGAATAGCGAATAACGATTTAGGATTTTCGAAAAAGTCCGAAGTTGCCAAAGATCATAAATCAAAAATCGTTACTTCTTATTT
>JBBSBT010000426.1:0-3576 GCA_038250985.1 Bacteroidales bacterium | reverse complement strand
TCGCGTTCCGTTCTTTCATCGGCAGTTATCGCCTCCATTTCCACCTCACTGGCCGAAATACTGGGCGGAGCCATCGCCCTTCAGATGCTTTTCGACATACCCATCCGGATTGGCTCCATTATTACCATCATCACAATTATTATACTACTGTTTTCGAATTCATACCGCAAACTCGAAAAGTGGATCATCGGCTTTGTAAGCCTGATAGGACTTTCGTTTATCTATGAACTTGCCCTGGCTGATATATCCTGGAGTGCAGCCGTGGTTGGCTGGATCAAGCCTTCGTTTCCCGATGGTTCGATGATAGTGATCATGAGTGTGCTTGGCGCAGTGGTAATGCCGCATAACCTGTTTCTGCATTCCGAAATTATCCAGAGCCGGCAATGGAATCTTACCGACGAAAAAATAAAAACCAGGCAGCTGCGGTTTGAATTTCTCGATACACTTTTTTCAATGATAGTGGGCTGGGCTATTAACAGCGCCATGATACTGATGGCTGCAGCCACTTTTTTCAAACATAAGATCCCTGTGGAAGAACTCCAGCAGGCTAAGAATATGCTGGTTCCCTTGCTGGGAAGTAATGCTGCTTTAGTTTTTGCCGTGGCCCTTTTACTGGCAGGTATTGCCTCAACCATCACCTCGGCCATGGCCGGCGGAAGCATTTTTGCCGGTTTTTTCGGCGAACCTTTCGATATGAAAGACAACCACTCACGGCTGGGCGTTCTGATATCACTTATCCCTGCCTTGCTGATCATCTTTGTCATTTCTAACCCTTTCAAAGGGCTGATATATTCACAGATGCTGCTCAGCATTCAATTGCCGATAACCATTTTCACGCAGATCTACCTCACCTCCTCGGGCAAAGTAATGGGTAAATATGCCAATTCGATTCAGCTGAAGATCTTGTTGTTATTGATAGGCGCAGCAGTTACTTACCTCAATATCCGCTTGCTGATGAGTTTTCTCTAACCTAAATGATGCTGAAGCCTTATGAACCATAGAGTTAAAATATTGATTTTGTTTATTGCGGCCGCATTATCCGGTGTAAGGGTTTATGCTCAACCCGATGCAGAGAAAGCAGAAATAGAATATATAACCGATGGCAGGGGATGGTCGTTCGGATTGAATGTTGGCGTATATTATCCTTCGAAAAATACAGCCAACTACTATAACGGCAATTCGTCGAATGAGAATAATGCTGCCTATGTAATGTCGAATTATTACAGGTACCAGGAGATCTTCACGGCACTGGAAGCACACGATTCCATTTCGATTGCAGGATTACCCGGGAACATGCATTATCAGCCCGCCATGCAGCCCGGTTTGTATGCTCAATACAGTTTTAATCCCCACCTGGCTTTGGTTATAGAGTTTAACTATATGCGGCTTAAAGCCAATGATGTTATAACATTTGATGTTGACCCCCCACAGGATTACCTGGGAAATCACGATTTACGCTTATTCCCTATGCGCGGAGTTGAGGAGCGTGTGTATGCAGATATCGGGATAAAACAAAACTACCCGAAGACGGAGAAACTTTCCTGGTTTGTAAGTGGTGGTATAAATGTGAACAGCACAAAGGTGAAAAAATCTTCATTTTATGTTGACGACACATATCAGGTTGAAAAAGAATACAGCATGATAAATGTGTATGGAAACAACGGTTATATCCCCAACAGCAATATGCAGACTTATAATGTTTACCAGGGAGGGATCGGGGTCGGGATGTTTGCCGGAGCAGGCGCATCATTGAAATTTGCCGGCAATATAATTATTGAGCCGGGCATTACGGCTCACTGGCTTATGGTTAAACTCGATGGCTACCAGAATATGAACCCGGGAATAGGGGCTTATGTGCGGTTTATGTATTAACAAGTTTCCCGCTTAAAAAAAAATATCATTGAAAACAGTCTCTTATCTTTTTTTGAGGTTCATGATCCTTCTGTTGGGGATAATGCCATTCAGGATCATATATGTGTTTTCTGACATGTTGTACATCCTGATTTATCATGTAATCGGTTACAGGCGAATAGTAGTATTGGAAAACCTGAGTAGTTCATTTCCTTCGAAAACTCCTGATGAGATTCGCCAGCTCGCCGAAAAATTCTACCGCCACCTTTGCGATATCAGTCTCGAAAGCCTGAAAGGTTTTACAATGAGTCCCGAAGAATTTACAGCCAGACACTATACGCGTAACCCGGAACTGGCGCATCAATACCTGGATGCTGGTGTAAGTGTAATTTCCGTGCCGGGGCATTACAACAACTGGGAATGGGGCTCAATGTCGGCGGGACTTCAGATCGCGTACCCTGTTGTGGCATTATACAAATCCATGAGCAACAAATTGGTGGATAATTATATAAAGCAGCACAGGTCAAAATTCAATACCCGGCTTGCATCTATATGTGATACAGCAATAACTTTTAATGAGCTCTCAGCCAATCCACATGCATATATCCTGGCTGCTGATCAAAGTCCTTCCAATACGAAGGACTGTTTCTGGTTCGATTTCCTGAATCATGATACCGCCTGGCTTCCCGGGCCTGAAAAGTACGCACGCAAATACAACTGGCCGGTAGTATATGTTGATATACAGAAAGTTAAAAGAGGTTTTTATGAACTTGATTTAGTTCTGCTTACCGACAATCCGTCTGCTTTGCCCCCTGGTGAAATCACCCGTTTGTATGCCGGGCATCTCCAAAAATCAATCTTGAATGAACCGGCCTTTGTAATCAGCAACTTTGCATCGCCAGATTTTCGCAAAAGTAAATCGCCAGATTAGGCAAGAAAAAAGTCTTCAATTTTAAGGTCTGTAAACTTTAAAACATGAAGACTCTTAACAAACACCTTAAAAAGGCATTTATGTGGTACAAAGTTAAAGAATTAGAATCGAAAGGTTTCAACAAGAGTCAAATTTCCAGGGAACTAGGATTGGATCGAACCACCGTGCGCAGGTATCTAAGCATGGAGGAAGAAGCTTTTCATAATTGGGTTGAGCAAACCCGGCATTTGCCAAAGAAGCTGCAGTGCTATTACAACTATGTGAAGGATATGCTTGAAAGTTATCCTTATCTCTCCTCTGCTCAGATAGAAGACCGTCTAAAGGAACAGTTTGCCACTCTTCCGCAGGTTCACAGCAAAACCGTTTACAATTTTGTGAACAGCATCCGTAAGAGGCACCTGATAAACAAAGGGAAAGAGAAAAAACACCGTCAATACGAGAAGCTTCCTGAGCCAGCGTATGGAGATCAGGCACAAGCAGATTTTGGGGAGTATTACATGCAAACCACTGGTGAGGGGCGCAAGAAAGTGTACTTTTTCGTAATGGTATTGTGTCGGTCACGCCAGAAGTACGTTTATTTTCAACGCCAGCCATTTACTTCACGAACCACGGTTCAGGCACATGAGAAGGCTTTTGTGTACTTCAACGGGCAACCCCAAAAGGTTATCTATGATCAGGATCGTGTGCTGATTGTGGATGAGAACCTGGGTGACATACTGCTCACGCAGGAGTTCAGGGCCTACTGTAACCAAATGGATTTTGAAGCCGTTTTTTGCCGTAAATCAGATCCTGAG
>JBBSBT010000425.1:0-3582 GCA_038250985.1 Bacteroidales bacterium | reverse complement strand
TCTTCAATCCTTATGCCGCCGAAATCGCGGTATTCTTCAATTTTATCGTAATTCAGGAATTCAGCATATTTCTTTTCTGCTTTCCACATATCAATAAGTTCCGGAATAAAATAAATTCCCGGCTCATTGGTGACTACAAAGCCAGGTTGAAGACGACGACCCAGGCGCAGGTATGCAGTTCCAAATTGTTTGCTGGGCTGTATTTCCTTATCATACCCTACGTTAATTTGCCCAAGACCTTCCATATCGTGTACATCCATTCCCAGCATATGACCCAATCCATGTGGCAGGAACAATGCATGAGCACCTTCGGCAACAGCATGTTTCACATCACCTTTCATCAAGCCTAAATCCTTCAACCCGGAAGCAATTGTTTCACAGGCGACAGTATGGCAATCGCGGTAGAAAGTACCAGGTTTTGTCGCAGCAATGCTTGTCATTTGGGCATTTAGCACAATTTCATATATTTCACGTTGTTTCTGGCTGAATTTTCCACCCACAGGAACGGTTCGTGTAATATCGCTGGCGTAATTCAATAAGGACTCACTACCTGCATCCATAACCATCATGCGGCCTTCCTGTAATATATTATCGTGGTGATGATTATGCAGGATTTGTCCGTTTGTACTTAAAATTATTGGAAATGAAACCGGTCTACCATGAGCAAATGAAATCCCTTCCATGGCACCGGCAATTTCCTGTTCCTTTCGTCCCGGATAAGCCATACGCATCCCGGTGGTATGCATGTGCCACGCAGTTTCAAGTGCTATTTCAATTTCGGCAATTTCCAGATCCGATTTAACAGACCGTAATTTTACTATAGCTTCAATTAATGGTAACGATGCGTAATCACGGATACGAAGCGGATTGATACCAAGCAGTCCGGATACTTTCAATGTTGTTTCAGCACGGTAAGTCGGAGCAAAATGAATGGGTCTTTGTTTCTGAATTGCGTTATTTACAAAAACCGTCAATTCACTCACGGATGCTGTATTTTTAACACCTACTTTTAAACCGAGGTCAGCTACTTTGGGTTGAGGACCCATCCAGATAATGTCGGCAATCTCAAAATCATTACCGAAAATATAATCGATTCCGTTATCTATATCAATTATGCCTGTAAAATCAGGATTCTCGAGCCCGAAGAAATAGGAAAAATTGCTATCCTGCCTGAAAGTATAGGTATTATCAGGATAATTATAAGAAGCCTCGGAATTGCCCGGTAACAGGATAATACCCGAAGACATGAGTTTACGCAACGCATTACGTCGTTCGGTATAAATTTCAGAATTAAACATAGCTAATGGATTTTGAAGTTTTAAACAGAATTATTTATATGTTGCAAATATATGGTTTTGATACATAGTTCTATAACAGATTATACTAACAAGTGTTAAAATTTGCATTAAATTTGTAGAATTATAAAACGTCTGAATATGAAAAAGCTACTCTTACTTTCAGGATTAATCCTTGTGTTGTCCATGGCAACATTTGCTCAAACCGCTTCCGAATGGAACAAACAGGGCGTTGAGCACTCGAAAAAATTTGAATATACGCAGGCATACGAATGCTTTACCAAAGCCATCGGATTAAAAGCCGATTTTGCAGAGGCCTATTATAACCGCGCCACCGTATGGTTCGAATTACCGGCCAATACCTTCGAGAATACCGACGGCTGTGATGACCTGAAGAAAGCCAAAGAGTTGGGATTTAAGGTAAAGGATAGCAAGATGAAGGAGTTCGGATGCCTGTAAGAATTGATGGAATTGAAAATATTTACGATGTACGAATGACGATGTACAAATGATCCTGACAATTGAAAATCATCATTTTTATTAAGGATCAGCAATCAACCCCAATCGTACTTTGTAAATCGTAAATCCTTCCTATTTCGCCATTAACCTTTCAATCTCTTCCGGTTCCAAAGGTATTTCAGCCATCAGGTCAACCGGTTCTTCGGCCACCATAATATCGTTTTCGAGGCGAATCCCAATTCCTTCCTCAGGAATATAAATGCCCGGTTCGCAGGTCATTACCATGCCGGTTTCGAATACAACCTGTCGTGATCCCACATCATGTACATCAAGACCCATAAAATGACCTGTACCATGCATATAATACCTGAAATAAGCAGGTGAGTCAGCAGTTTGATTTTTCAAATCTTCTTTACTAATCAATCCTAAACCGACCAGTTCTTTTTCCATATTTTTACATACTCCGGCATGCCATTTTTCTATTGTGGTGCCGGGCTTCAGCATTTTAGTGGCCGCTTTCATTACGCGCAAAACAGCGTCGTAAACCTGCCGCTGGCGTGGACTAAATTTCCCGTTAACCGGGATAGTACGAGTCATGTCAGCCGCATAATTTCCATACTCGGCACCCACATCCATCAGCAGCAGATCTCCATCATTACAGGTATTGTAATTCGTATTGTAATGAAGGATGCACCCGTTCGTACCTGAAGCAATAATCGGGGAATACGAATGTCCGGTGCCGCCTTTGCGAATAAATTCATGGGTGAACTCAGCCTCTATTTCATATTCTTTCAATCCTGGCTTTACAAACCTGAGCACACGACGGAATCCTTCGTTTGTAAGATCGCACGCCTTTTGAATCTGTACAATTTCTTCGGGTTCTTTTACCAGCCTTAGTTCTGTAACAAAAGGGGCAAGCCTTTCGTAGGTATGCACGGGGAAATCATGCCTCATCTTGACGGCAAACCGGGAATCCAGTAAAGGAACTTCCGTAATAAATTTAGGATATTCATTCTGATTCAGGTAAACCACCTGCACCCTCGACATCAGGTCGCGGAGCGTAATTTCGAAATCATCAAGCCATTTTACATTTTGGATACCTGAAACCTCCCGAACCTGGTCCAGGGTATATTTATGCCCGTTCCACACCACCATCATATCATTGGTTTTCACAGTGAACAGCATTTCGCGCATGTTTTCAACCGGGTGATCAGGGCAAATAGTCAGTATACACTTCTCCTGGTCGAGGCCGGTAAGATAGAACATATCCGAATTCTGCCTGAAAGTAAAGACCTGGTCGCCGGAACGCGGCATTTCATCGTTGGAGTTGATAATAGCAAGCGAACCGGGTTTTAACTTTGCAACAAGTTTAGACCGGTTACGGATATACATTTTATTACTTATCGGTTCATAACGCATAATACTGACATTTAATTAGTTAAGAAGTAAAAAATTTTTTCTTTTAAAAAAAATATTTTTTTATCCCCTGTGAAAGGAAATCAAATAGTATTGTTTCTATATTTGTTCCTGTCACAGGCAGCCAAAAGTATGAATTATTTTCAATGCCTATTTGGTTTTTGCCGGTAAAAAACATCAAATTATTAATCGTATGGGCAATAAATTATTATCGTACTCATCCATCACCAAGAAAGTAGTGATGGCCCTGGCAGGTCTTTTTCTAATCACGTTTCTGGTTATCCATCTGGCCATCAACTTACTACTGCTTTCTAATGATTCAGGAGCTGCCTATTCGGTTGCCGTTGAATTTATGACAACCAATCCACTGATAAAAATTATGGAGATATTCCTGATGGGTGGCTTTGCAATT
>JBBSBT010000424.1:0-3584 GCA_038250985.1 Bacteroidales bacterium | reverse complement strand
CCGCCTGTAGATATGGCTAAAAACTGAAAATATTCCTGTTTATCGCTTTCAACATGAATTTTATAGGTGTTTGGATGAGCAGCTTCAAAATCGGTAATATCAAAACGTATATTCAGACCTTTTTCCTTTTCCAGTTCCTTATACCTCACAACGGCAGGATCAAGAATACTCATTCCAAGTAAGCCACAAATTAACCCCATTGCCGATCCCTGCCCATCATAAGTGGTTGCCAAGGCTCCCCGCCTGTCGAATTCAACCCGTACCTTCCCATTTTCCGGAGCACAAACCTGCCTGATCAGCGCACCTATGCGGTGTGCAGCAGCGGTATGTGAACTTGATGGCCCTCGCATCACCGGACCAATCACATCATTAAAAATACTTGGTTTCATAAGCTTTCAACTATCACATTTCTCAATTTATTACTACAAAAACTGGTCGGGGAAACAAACCTGAAAAATAATTTTATAGGTTGATTGTGTGCTGCTTATCTGCCACCCGGAGTAAGATTCAACTTCCAGAATTTTTCCATGGTTTCTCTAAGATGGTAAGAGGTGTTTTCTCTTTCGTAAATTCCATGCGAACGCATAGGATACGACATCATGGTAAACATTTTGTTGTTTTTGATAAGTTCATTAACCAGCATCTCAAAGCTTTGATAGTGTACATTATCATCGGCAGTACCATGGATAATCATCAGGTTCCCTTTCAGATTTTTTACAAAGTTAATGGGTGAACCATCCCTGTAACCTTCCTTGTTATCATCCAATAATCCCATATAGCGTTCCTGGTAAATATTATCATAAAGCCGCTGATCCGAAACAAACGAAACTGCCAGCCCGGTACTATAAATATCAGGGTAACGAAACAGGCAATTTAAAGTCATCTGGCCTCCTCCGCTCCATCCCCAGATACCCAATCGTTGGGGATCAATAAAACTGTACATCGAGGAAATATTTTGTGCCGCTTTCGACTGATCACTGGATGCCAATATACCAATTTGTCGGTAAATGCACTTACGGAATTCTGCACCGCGCGGAACTTTTGTTCCCCTGTTATCAACACTGATCACAATATAGCCAAGCTGAGCCAGGTACTGATGCCAGAGATCGCCGCCACTCCAGGTATCTGTAACTGTTGTGCTGGCAGGCTCTCCGTACACATAAAAAATAACCGGGTATTTCTTTGATGGATCAAATCCTACAGGTTTTATCATCCATGCATCAAGAATAACTTCTCCGATATCTACTTTAAAGAATTCTTTCGGGTTAAGGCCAAGCTGATCGTATCTTTTTTTAGATATTGCGTTGTCTTCAAAAAGCCTTATTTCTTTATGAGTTGGCAAACTCACCAGTGAAATTCGTGGAGGGGTAACTGCATTATTAAAGGTATGGATTGCCCATTTGGCATCGCCTGAAATCTGGTACGAATTCGTGCCTGCCAGGATATCAGGAGTTACTTTTTCAGCATTCCCCTTTCCGTCAATACGGCTTCTGTATAGATAACGCTGAGTATAATTCGCCGGTGAAGCAATATAATAAACATATCCGCCTTTTTCGTCAATACGGCTAATACTTACTACATCTATTTCACCTTTTGTGATCGGGCTCATAACTTTTCCATCTCTGGAAACCCTGTAAAGCCTCAGCCAGCCATCTTTCTCGCTAGTCCAGGTAAAATATTTTTCATGATCGAGCCATTGAATATTATCATGAATATCGAGGAATGTCTTATCCGTATCGGTAAGAATATTATTCAACGTCATGGTACTTGTGTTGCCTATCCAAACCCGGTTAGTGTTTTGTTCGCGGTTAAGCTGCTCTATCATAACCTCATCGGAATTTGGAATATAATCCATCCTTGCCAGGTAGTTATTACGGGGATCACCGGGAATAGCGAACCATCGCGTTGCGCCACCATCAGCACTCACCACACCAACTTTTACTGAGGAATTGGAGGTGCCGACTTTAGGATAGGGAATAGGAATAATTTGGGGATAAATTGAATCAACATTATTGATCATATAAAACGTGCCGATTCCTTCAGTATCCGACTGCCAATAAGCAATATTTTTGCCGTCAGGGCTCCATCTGAATCCATCTCTGCAATCAAGTTCCTCCTCATAAACCCAGTCGAATGTGCCATTAACTATTGGGCCACCTCCATCGGTTGTTACCTGAATTACTTTGTCTGTTAACAAATCCTGAATGTAAATATTCTGGTTGCTTACAAAAGCCACACGCGACCCGTCGGGCGAGAATTTTGCAAACATCATTGTTGTTGGTGCCGCCGTTTTACCCAGTTGCTTCAGTTTTCCCGATTTCAGATCAAGCAACCAGTAATCGCCACGGGTATTGTATCTCCATACTCTGCGGGTATTGGTAAAAATGAGCAATTTACTGTTGTCATTCGACCATACATAATCCGAAACGGGAAGCGGCCTGGTTTCTCCTTCAGGAATAAATGATTTTGCGGAACAAACAATGGATCGCACACCTGAACCGGCATCATACAAAACTATGTCGCTGCCGCTAACCTCTGCATTAGGTTCAAAGGCAAGATATCCTTTACTGTCCTTACTCCATCGCACAGGACCGTAACTTTTATCGCGGTAAACATCGTTTTTATAAATATCCTCCAGGTTTAAAATAGCTTTACTCGTTTGCGTAAAAGCAGGAAGCAGTATGCCCGAGAATAAGATCAGGAAGAATGATTGTTTTAAAAATTTGTGTTTCATTAGGGTATAATTTGATTTAAAATCCATTAATCAAAACTACAACTAAATTTTGGAGTAAAGCACTTCCAGCCAGTAAGTGACTCAATGTTGGTAGGCTTAACAAGGTTTCATTCGGAAAGGGAAATGGTCAAAAAAGTGAAACGATGTGATGGGGAATGTGTGTTTCACTCAATAAGAATAAAAAAAGCACCGTATATATATGATATACAGTGCTTTAATTTTAATATATTCTGAATTCGTGGAGTGTAGGGGAGTCGAACCCCTGACCTCTTGCCTGCCAGGCAAGCGCTCTAGCCAACTGAGCTAACACCCCGAAACAGAGTCGCAAAATTAAGAAACTTTCCTAATTTTACACAAAATAAGATTATTATTTATGAAACGTCTGTTTGCAGCTATTAAAATTCATCCATCAGCGAACTACATCAGGCTGTTCAATGAAATAAGTTCTTCGCTACAGCACGAACGAATTAAATGGGTGGAACCCGAAAACATGCACCTGACGCTGAAATTCCTGGGCGAAACCGATGAAAAACAAATTCCCGCAATAATCAATGCAATCCAGGCATCCGTTTTAAATATAAACCCCTTTACGCTGCATATCGAAAACACAGGAATCTTTGGCAGCCGCTACGATCCGAAAGTGATTTGGTTCGGAATTGAAAAACAGGGCGAACTTGATAAACTTGCCAAGAATATTTTCACGGAACTAGAAAATTGCGGTTTTGAGGCAGGACGTCAGAATTTTGTGCCCCATCTGACCATTGGCCAGGTTAAAGCATTAAAGGATAAACCTCTTTTTCAGCAAATCCTAAGTAAATACAATACCGTTGAAATACAGGATGAAAATGTG
>JBBSBT010000423.1:0-3587 GCA_038250985.1 Bacteroidales bacterium | reverse complement strand
GCTTCCGACTAACGGCTATGCGCGAAGCTACAGCGGCGTTTCGCTTGATAGTTTTGTTACTAAAATTACTTTCCAGGAACTAACAAAGGAAGGCATAATGAATATAGGCCCATCCATTGAGCTGATGGCTGAGGCGGAACAGTTATTTGCACATAAAAATGCAGTTACACTTAGGTTGAAAAGCGAGGATTGATCATACCCTTCAAGGGTTAAAAACCCTTGAAGGGTTCTAAAAAAATACAACATGCAAAAAGAAGATATCAATAAACTGGTCCGTAAAAATATTCTCAGTCTGAAACCCTATTCCAGTGCCCGCGATGAATTTTCCGGGAAAGATGGCGTGTTCCTTGATGCCAATGAAAATCCATTTGGCGAGCTAAACCGCTATCCCGATCCGCATCAAAAGGAACTGAAGAAAAAACTGTCCGGAATAAAAACCATTCCTGTTGACAATATTTTTGTAGGGAATGGCAGCGATGAAGTAATTGACCTGACTTTCCGTATTTTCTGCAATCCCGCGAAAGACAAAGCACTTATCTTTACTCCTACCTACGGAATGTATGAAGTATCGGCTGAAATTAACGAAGTGGAACTGATAAAAGTTCCGCTAAAAGCTTCCTTCCAGATTGATTTTGATGCTTTGGAAAACTACCTGGATGATGAAAACCTGAAACTGATTTTTATCTGCTCTCCAAACAATCCGACCGGAAACAACCTCGAAAATATTGAAAAAGTACTGCAAAAGTTTAAAGGAATTGTGATTGTGGATGAGGCATATATTGATTTCAGCAATTCCGGTTCATTTCTGGCCAAAATTGATCAATACCCAAACCTTATTGTTATGCAAACCTTCAGCAAAGCCTGGGGATTGGCAGCAGCAAGAGTTGGAATGGCTTATTCAAACGATCTGATCATTTCTTTGTTCAATAAAATAAAGCCTCCTTACAATGTTAGTGAGCCTAATCAAAAGGCTGCACTGAAGGCATTGGGCGATATTACCGGTTTTGAAAAAAGAAAAGCTATTATACTGGAACAACGCACCTGGCTGGAAAATCAATTAAGCGGATTGGCTGTTGTAATTAAAATATATCCATCGGATGCTAACTTCCTGCTGGTTGAAATGACGGATGCAAATAAAATCTACGATGATCTCGTCAACCAAAAAGTAATTACCCGCAACAGGCACAGCGTAGTTCAGAATTGCATACGAATAACTGTTGGAAGTCCGGAGGAGAATGGGTTGTTAGTTAAGGCGCTGGAAAAAGTCGGAAGACCGGAGTCCGAAGTCAGAAGTAAGGAATAAGTTGTAAGTTGTAAGTTGTAAGATGTGAGGAACAGCATGTATCGAAGTTCCGTCTTCTGACTTCCGACTTCCAGCCTATAAAAAAAACTCACAAAATTTGAAATATGAAGAAAGTACTATTTATCGACCGCGACGGCACCCTGGTTATTGAGCCACCCATCGATTTTCAACTGGATAGCCTCGAAAAACTGGAATTCTATCCCGGCGTTTTCCAATACCTTTCGCGGATTGCACAGGAACTTGATTACGAACTGGTAATGGTTACCAACCAGGATGGACTCGGAACCACTTCCTTTCCCCAGGAAACATTTTGGCCTGCTCAGAATAAAATCATACAGGCTTTTGAAAACGAGGGAATTAAATTTGCAGAGATCGTAATTGACAGGTCGTTACCACATGAAAACCTCCCGACCCGTAAACCGGGGACTGCCCTGCTCACCCATTATCTCAAAGGAAATTATAACCTTGCTGACTCGTATGTGATCGGGGACCGGCTGACTGATGTTCATCTGGCCAAAAACCTGGGTTGCAAAGCCATTTATATGGGGGCTGAGCCCTGTGAAGATGCTGTTTTAAACACTTCAAACTGGGCCGATATTTACCAACTCCTCAAATCAGAATCCAGAAAAGGAAAGGTTGTCCGTAAAACATCCGAAACCAATATCGAAATAGAAATCAATCTGGATGGATCAGGTAAAAGTAATATTTCAACCGGGCTGGGATTTTTTGACCATATGCTGGAACAGATTTCGAAACATGGGAATATGGATTTATTTATAAAAGTTGATGGCGATCTGCATATCGACGAGCACCATACTATCGAAGATGTTGCTATTGCTTTGGGTGAAACATTTTTACAGGCTTTAGGAAGTAAAAAAGGTATCGAGCGGTATGGTTTTTTACTCCCGATGGACGATTGCCTTGCACAGGTTGCTATTGACTTTGGCGGACGGCCGTGGTTGGTTTGGGATGCGGAATTCAAGCGTGAAAAAATCGGCGAAATGCCGGCCGAAATGTTCTTTCACTTCTTTAAATCCTTTAGCGATAATGCAAAATGCAACCTGAATATCAAGGCCGAAGGTACCAACGAACATCACAAGATCGAAGCCATTTTCAAAGCATTTGCGAAAGCGATACGCATGGCTGTTGGCAAAACGGAAAATTTTTCCATACCAAGTACGAAAGGGAGTTTGTAAGGGATAAGGTGTAAGGTGTAAGGTGTAAGTAATAAGATGTAAGGTGTAGGAATAATGCATGATTAATTGATAAATAATTAGTTGACAAGATAGAAATAACAACATTTTAAAAATCTGAATTATGGAAAGAACACATTCATTTAGAGACCTGATTGTTTGGCAGAAAGCACATCAATTGGTATTAGCAATTTATACTTCAACCAAGCAATTCCCAAAAGAAGAAGTCTTCGCTTTAACCAGTCAGATAAGAAGAGCAGCAGTATCAATCGCAGCAAATATTACTGAAGGATACAAAAAGAAGACAATCCCAAACCAGTTAAATTTTTTAAATATCTCGGAAGGCTCTTTGGAAGAAGTAAAATACTACCTGATATTATCAAAAGACCTTAATTATATTCAGGAGGATGAATATGTTGCCTTATTCAATTCTGCTGAAGAAGTCGGAAGGCTAATAAATGGCTATGAAAAATCAATCTCAAAACGCCTTAAATCTTAATCCTTATACCTTACGCCTTATACCTTACAGCTAAAAGAATGATAGCTATCATAAAATACAACGCCGGAAATATCAAATCTGTCGAAAATGCCCTACTCCGTTTAGGATATGAATGTGTGGTTACTGACGATGAAGAGTTAATTAAAACTGCCGACAAAGTAATTTTTCCAGGTGTTGGCGAAGCAAGTTCAGCGATGCAGTATTTGAAAGAACATCACCTGGATGAATTGATAAAATCATTGAAACAACCTACACTTGGGATTTGCCTTGGCCAGCAACTGATGTGCAGTTATTCCGAAGAGGGCGACACAACTTGCTTTGGCATATTTGATGCATCTGTTAAAAAATTCCCACCCGAAGAACTGGTTCCGCATATGGGCTGGAATAACCTGGAAAATCTGAAAGGGGAACTATTTAGCGGAATAAAAGATGATGACAATGTATATTTCGTGCACAGCTACTATGCTGAACTGAGCAACGAAACCATTGCAACCTGCAAGTATATCTTGCCTTTTGGTGCCGCCATGCAGAAAGATAATTTTTATGCAACCCAATTTCACCCCGAAAAATCGGCATGGGTAGGGGAGAAAAT
>JBBSBT010000422.1:0-3588 GCA_038250985.1 Bacteroidales bacterium | reverse complement strand
TTTTTATCCATTGCTTTTGTCAGGTCAATGCCGGTTTGGTTAGCAAGGCAAACCAGAACAAACAGTACATCCGCCATTTCGTCGGCCAGGTCGGCACCCTTATCCGATTCTTTTTCGCTCTGTTCGCCATACCTGCGGGCCATAATACGTGCCACTTCACCCACTTCTTCCATTAAAATAGCCGTATTGGTAAGCTCGTTAAAATAGCGGACACCGATGGTTTTAATCCATTGGTCAACAGTTTGTTGCAGTTGTTCTATAGTCATCCTTCAGTTAATTTTTTCTAAATAAAGTGGTTTGTTGTTATAAAACTCAAAAGATCTAAGTTCCAATCCCGATAGCTATCAGGACTATGCGCAACTAAGCACCATGCACTAAGCACCATGCACTAAGCACTAAGCACCATGCACTATGCACGTCACTCTTTCACCTCCAGCCTGAATCCTGTTCCGTGTATATTCACGATGGAAATATCGGGGTCATCCTTCAGATATTTTCGCAGTTTGGTGATAAATACATCCATGCTTCGCCCGATAAAATAATTATCGCTTCCCCAAACGGTTTTCAGTGTTTTTTCGCGGGTGATAAGCTGGTTTTTATGAGCATATAATACACGCATGAGTTCAACTTCCTTTGTGGTGAGATTAATCCGTTTATCTCCTATACGGAGTTCATGATTTGCTGAGTCAAAAACATATTTCCCCAGGGGATAAGCGCTTCCGTTGTTTACCGAAACAGGCTGACCATCCGGATTTGCATGCCTGCAGCGACGCATGATAGCTTCGATCCGGAGTTCAAGTTCTTCACTGCTGAATGGTTTTGTTATATAATCGTCGCAACCGATTTTAAAACCTGTAACCCGGTCTTCCATTTGTCCGCGCGCGGTAAGAAAAATGATAGGAACCTTAGTGTTGAATTCGCGTATTTCGCCCGCAAGTGTATATCCGTCTTTACGCGGCATCATGATATCAAGAATCAGCAAATCGAAAGATTGTGTCTTGAAAATCTCCAAACCTTCTGAGCCATCCATAGCTCTCACTACTTCATAATCCTGCAGTTCGAGGTAATCGCGCAGCACATCGCCAAGATTTATATCATCTTCAACTAATAATATTTTAGTTTTCATTTGGGTTAAATATTATGTGAAACATTACTCAGATAATCGAGTGGTAAGGATATTTCGAACCGGCTTCCTTTTCCAGGTTCGCTGTATAAATGTACATTTCCGTTATGGGCTTCAACCATGCGCTTAACATAGTATAACCCTAACCCGAAACCTTTTACGTCGTGTACATTACCGGTATGAACCCGGAACATTTTACGAAATATTCGTCTCTGATCTTCTTTTCTGATTCCGACTCCTTTATCTTCAACTGCTATTACTATATGATCGTTCCTATTAAATGTGCTTATCGTGATGTCGGGATTTTCGCTTGAATACTTGTTGGCATTATCGAGCAGGTTGGAAATAACGTTTTCGATGTGCATCTCGTCGGCATACGACTGGTGATTGGATGCATTCAGCTGAATTTTCACGGATCCGCGTCTCTCTTTTACCAGCAGTTGAAACCCTTCAGCAACCTTTTGTATTAGCTGGTGAATATTCAGCGATTTATATTTCAGGTTGTAGGTTCCGCGATCGAGCACGGCGAGTTGAAGCACATGTTCAACCTGGTTTTTTAACCGTATATTTTCATCATAAATAATAGCTGCATATTTACGGGCCTTCGTTTCGGAAGCCAGTATCGAAGGTTTCAGCAACATTTCGCTGGCTAAAGATATGGTAGCAATCGGTGTTTTAAACTCATGCGTAATATTATTCACGAAGTCGCTTTTCATTTCGGAAATATTCTTTTGCCGTAAGAAGGAATATATGGTGAAAATAAACCCGAAAACCAGCACAGTTAATAAAAAGAAGCAAATCAGCAACCACCAGAAAATACTTTGCATGGCTTTGTCTTTTTCGCCCGGAAACCAAGCCCCCAGAACTACCTGGTTGTCTTTAAAAATACAGGATAAAGAGGCTACATGTGCTGAATTCAGCAATTGCTTTTCAAACCCGGGTTTCGAAACATATATAGTATGCGAGGCTTTTGGCTCAAAAATCCCGTAAACATAAGGTTCCTGAATTCCTGCTTCGGTAAATTCTTTTTTAACAAGCAATCTGAGTTCATTTACATTCAACCCATTTAATAATATGCTGTCCTTTTTTATACAGTTTTCAATACAAAAAAGTCCCTCATCATAGGCATCCGTCTTGTCCTCAAACATTTGGTTCACAGTGCCTTTGAGTGCCAGCCTTACGCTGCTATTAAACTGTTCACTGTGCAGTGAAAGCGCATTCCTGATCCAGTAAAACTGGATAAAAATTATGCCTGCCAGGGCAAACCCTGTAATAGCAATAATAATCAGAAATGTTCTTTTCTTCACATTTTCAAAATTAGGGAGTTAAATGGCACAGTCAGGATCCGTTAACATTTTATTAACAACTTGAGCTGATTTATCAGAATATACAAGTTCGCGCTTTATGTAAATATATATGTAAATATACAAGTAAATCTATTTAAGTCAGTATTCTTGTTCAATTAACTGCTTCGTTCACTTAATTTTAATGCATAGGAATTCCTGCTAATAAATTGCTTTTTTTATCATTCCATCCTGTTTTTTCATTGTATTATTATACATAACTCGTTTCAACGCTATAAATATAAATTTTACAAAAGAAGTTTTAATGTCTTGAAAAGCAAACATCTATGCATTATGGCATTTCTGTTTCATTCCCCTTTGATATCTTTCCTATCTTTGCATGCTAATAATTTGTTCATGGAAACTTCAAGGGTGGTATATACAGGCGAACTACGCACTGAAGCAACACATGCAAAATCCGGGCAAACTTTTATTACCGACGCTCCTCCTGATAACCAGGGCAAGGGTGAGGCTTTCTCGCCAACCGATCTGTTGGCAACGTCTTTGGGCGCTTGTGCCATTACCGTGGTAGGTATTGCCGCCCGTACACATGGATTTGATATTGATGGCACCGCTATAAAAATCACTAAGATTATGGCTGCAGAGCCGCGTCGTGTGAGTGAAGTGATCGTAGAAATGAATTTCCCTGCCATAAAATACTCCGAAAAAGAAAAGGCAATCATCCGACACACCATCAATACCTGTCCGGTTGGCCAAAGTTTAAATGCCGATCTGAAACAGACTTTTATCCTAAATTTTTCAGACTGATACTGACATGGAATTTATGCTCACTCCCGGAATTGAAGGGGAAAGGAAAATTACAGTCTCAGCCGATACAACGGCAATTGCTTATGGTTCAGGTACGGTTGATGTATTTGCTACACCGGCCATGATTGCACTTATGGAACAAACGGCTATGGAAAGTGTCGCAGGCATGCTTCCCGAGACTCATGTTACCGTTGGTACGGAAGTTTCAGTGAAACATTTTAAAGCTACTTTGCCTGGTAAATCAGTTATTTGTAATTCCCGGTTAATCCAGGCCGAAGGCATGAAACTGGTTTTCGAGGTAAATGCAAGCGACGAGTCAGGATTGATAGGTAAAGGAACACATACACGATATAT
>JBBSBT010000421.1:0-3595 GCA_038250985.1 Bacteroidales bacterium | reverse complement strand
AAAGTGACCCCATCGGGATTCGAACCCAAATCTTCAGAACCGGAATCTGAAATTCTATCCATTGAACTATGGGGCCGGGTAACTTTGATGCCGCAAAAGTAACTATATTTTGGCAGATATTGCAATTCTGACAGTGGTTAACAGAATCATAAATTTCTGCTCCTTTCTTTGCCATTTTTTGAAATGCATTATTCTCCATAAAGAACAGCATTCCTTTGTTTCGTATCACAGAAAAGGCGGCCTTTTCTAACCGAAGTAATACGATTAAGGCCTATGGTGACTTCACAGGGTTCCCCTTTTTAAACAAATAATACCCATAGGAGCAAATTGTACCTAATACCGCTCCGGCTAGCACATCCGAGGGGAAATGAACTCCCAGGCACATGCGTGAGTACCCTATCAGTAGAGCCCAGGTAAATGCCGGTACGATAATTTTCCATTTCCTGAATAATAAAGTCACGGCAGTTGCAAAAGCAAAGGCATCGGTTGTATGGCCCGATGGAAAGGTCGGGCTTCCGCCATAGCTGAGCTTATGAATAAACGGATAAACTGTATATGGCCTTGGCAAATCAATAGTATATTTTAAAATATTTGCGACAATGGCCGATATAGCAACCGGTATAAGAATCATTAGTGCGGTGCGGCGTAAATCTTTATTTTTCTTTAACCACGAAATAAGCAGCATAACCAGGGGGATTCCGAAAGCCAGGGCCCCGGCCGAATTTGTTATAACGATAAAAGTTGAATCCAATGCAGGATTCCTGTTTTCATAAATTGCCTTTAATATCCCGATATCTATCTGGGCTAAATGCTGAAATAGCTGCAATAAGACTATCAGGGTTAAGTTGAACATGTATCAATAATTGTGTGTCGGCAGATCCGCTTTGCCAAAAATAATTTATAGGGTAAAATTAACCCTAACTTCCGGATATTTGGAAAACGGCATAAAATAATATGCGGATTGCAATATTATTTTAGATTAAAAAAATCTGAAACGCAGATTTAGCAAGGGGAAATAGTACGTATCCCCGAATGGGCGAAACCCGGGAGCATTTTATAAAAAACAGAAAAGCAGTTGATTAACTATCCAGTTTATCCAATGAAATCGTCACTTCCACCTGGATTGCTTCGGAAATGTTTTTAATTACAGCTTGTGGTATAGATATATTATAATCTTTTGGTGCCACGTTAAATTTAGCCGTTCCCAGCACTTTTCCGTCTTTTACCTCAAGAGTTCCATTCATTTTTACTTTTTTCGTAACGCCGTGCATGGCCAGGTCACCTTCGGCCGTAACATTGTAAACTCCGTTTTTCGAAAGGTTTACATCCTTGATATTGGTGATTTTCCCGCTGAAAGTCGAATTGGGAAATTTATCCGATTCCATATAGTTTTCATTGAAATGCTCCTGCATCAGGGCTTTCTCGAACTCGAAACCGCGGATCAGCACTCTGAAAACAAAATTGCCGGTTGCAAAATCGAGTGCACTGTTGACCTGGCGGTTAAGGCCTTCAATTTTTTCCATTGGTGTGTCGGAGGAAAATTTTATAGTTCCGCTTTTGGTCATGTATTTCTGGGCATTTGCCAGGGTTGCGGTCATCAATAAAGAGGTGAGAATGATGGTTATCTTTTTCATTTTTCTGGTTATTGTTGGTTTTCAGATATATGTTAACGTTATAAATTATTTTATTGTTTTAACCCTGTAATGTGGTTTATGAAATTTTAACGTCTGCCTTTGCTGAATATATAACCTGAAAATGATGCAATAAGTGTGCCACCCCTGCAATTCCTTTATCCGGCAGCAAAGCAATAAACTGATATTTCCTCCGGCAATACTCAGTTCTGTGCATATGTTTTAGTGTGCTCTTATAGCTCTTTCACAATTGTTATAAATTCATTTTGTAAAGTGAAAGATGAATGGATATCTTTGCTGTTCACGAGGTTATTGCCAAGCTGTAATTTGCTTTTAATCTGTGAAAAACCAATAAGCCCGCATGTCAAAATCTAATACCTCAATTTTCACAGGCAATTTCATGCTGGTATTTTTTGCCAGTTTGCTTATGTTTACAGCTTTCTATATGATGCTGCCAACATTACCGGTTTTTCTTACCCGCGAATTAAAAATTGATGAGGGACAAACCGGCATTATCCTGGCAGTGTATACCCTGGCAGCTTTACTCTTCCGACCCTTTACCGGTTACTTGATCGACACTTACGGACGTAAAGTGTTTTATATTGTTTCCTTATTCCTGTTTGCTGTTATATTTGCCGGTTATCCACTTGCCGGTGTCTTTACTGTTATGCTCATTGTACGTTTCATTCATGGTATGGTATGGGGCGTTGCTACCACTACCGGAAGCACGCTGATTGTCGATATTGTTCCGGCCAAGCGGCGTGGCGAAGGTATTGGCTTGTATGGAATTGCCATGACAATCCCAATGGCGCTGGGTCCCCTGACCGGGATTCAACTTTCGCAGGATAATAATTTTACGCCTATGTTCTTATTTGCCGGTGCTTTGGCTTTAGCCGGATTTATACTCACCCTGCTTATAAAATATCCAAAAGTTCCTCAGGCCGGCACTACAGTGTTTTCGTTTCGCAACCTGCTTGAATCAACCTCTTTGCCCGTTACTTTTAATCTTTTGCTTGTCAATATCAGTTACGGGGGACTGGTTTCGTTTATTTCGCTCTACGCCTTGCGAACGGGAGTTGGAAATACCGGTATGTTTTTTATTGTTTTTGCCGGCGGTATTACCCTGGCCCGTATTTATATGGGTAAGATATTCGATCGGCATGGCCCGAAGGCACTGGCAATTGCAGGAATAATGTTACTGGTTGCGGGGCATCTGATGCTTGGGTTGGTTGTTACTCTTCCCGGGTTTATGATTGCTGCCGTAGTGCTCGGATTGGGAAGCGGAGTGGTTTTCCCCACGTTCCAGGCCATGGTTAATAACCTTGTGCCTCCGGGGCGTCGCGGAGCGGCCAATTCCACACTTTTCTCCGGTCTTGATCTTGGTATTGGCCTGGGTATGCTTTTCACAGGATATCTAGCATATAATATCGGCCTGCCTCATACCTATCTTCTATATGGTGTATTAAATTTCGTGGCTCTTCTTTACTTCCTGTTTGTATCGCTCAGGCATTATAATAAAAATCTGCCTTCGGTTTCTGTATTCTACAATAAGTAATAGCACGTTACCCCTAAGCATTTAACCTGTATTGAATAAAGTCCGACTGGTAAGGGACGTATCTGCCTTAGGCGTGACCCAGTGATCCTGGTTTATAATAAAATTACTTTTGAGAAGGGCTTATAAGATTTTTTTGTACCTTCGCGCCCCGTTTCGGTTAAACTTCAGGTAAAAGTTATCAGGCTGAAATGAATAGGAGAGGTGGCCGAGTTGGTCGATGGCGCACGCCTGGAAAGTGTGTATACCTCAAAAGGGTATCATGGGTTCGAATCCCATCCTCTCCGCAATACGGATTATTTGCCCCGCTGAAAGCGGGGCATTTTTATTTTAAAAGACCGTTCATGCTCGCATGAAACGGTCTGGTGAAATAAAAATGACAGATGCGAAGCATCTTCAAATAATCTGGTTT
>JBBSBT010000420.1:0-3596 GCA_038250985.1 Bacteroidales bacterium | reverse complement strand
ATCGAGCAAGCGTGCATCAGCCGGCACAATGTCGCCGAGCCTCAGGCGAATAACATCGCCTGGTACAAGTTCACGTGCCGGGGGAGTTATCCACTTCCCATCCCGCTTCACACGGGCTTTAACAGCCAGCTTTGCCTTGAGGGCTTCGATGGCATTTCCTGCCTCGCGTTCTTCAAAAAAGCCTACCATGGCATTGGCTAAAAGGAGAACAAGTATGATGAAAAAATCAGGCCAATGCCTTGCTACTGCCGAAAGGATTACAGCCACTTCTATCATCCACGGTATGGGTCCCCAGAAATAGCTAAGGAATTTCAGGAACATATTGGTTTTCTTTTCCTCAATCTCATTTGGCCCATATTCAGTCAACCGTTTCTTTGCTTCAGCCTCAGTGAGACCTTCAGATGACGATTCCAGCTTTTTCTGCAACGCTTCCATAGGTATGGATTTTAAATCGTCTTTCCCGTTGGACTTAGCCTTGGGTTCCGCTTCCGCAACCTTTGAATTTGTTTTCATTTTTAGTTCTTATTACTTATTATCATGTACTTAGCCTTACAGGTTCTACAAGAATTTCAAAGTAATTGTTAAACTTATTTTTCAGAAATCCATTTTTTTGCCTGTTCAAATTCAGCATTTTTATAAATACGAAGTTCGCAAGTCATCAGGTAACCAAAAAATTTTGCAAACGTATTGATCATTTCATGGTCAGAAACCAAAGCGATACGATCCCAGGCCGATAAATGTTTCATTCCCATTTTTGCGTCGTCAAGCATGGCTCCCAGATCAAAACCGCTAAAATCGGTTCCCAATTGGTACAACATCCGGACCTTTTTATTTGTTTTTAATTTTTCTTCCAAAGCAGGGATCACAATTGCTTCGTAATCTGCTGCTGTAATTTTTCCGATTGCAGAAAATCCCAGAACATTGTCCGGCAGATCATTAATTACTTTTATCATATCCTTATTTTTAGTGATGGATGAATATATAATTTGATTTATTACACTTTCGCATCCGGTGCATCGGCGACACCTTCCTTTGGAAGTACGTCCGGCAAATCAAGCCGGGCTAAACCAATACGGTCATCAGCCATTCCATAATAAATGTCGAACCGATCAGGTAAGCCAAGATCGATCCGTTGATCGATACCGGTAGGAAATACAACATTTTCGACGGTACCGCTGAGCTCTTTCGGCAGCGTGGGTGTCAATACAGGTTCTAACGAGCGATAGTGGATATGTTGGGGATGTTCCTTTGAGAGAATCATTACCCCGGCTGAATAACAAAACATACGTTCATCGTTTTCAGCCTCCTCAATTTTAGTCACTCCGTGGTATAAGATCAGCCAGCCATGCGGGGTAAGAATGGGTGGAGTACCTCCGCCTATTTTAAGCCGCTCCCATGGCGAAACAGGGGTTGCAAGCCGATGATGTGAATTAAACAGACCGATATGATCCGGTTCGGTGCTATCCGAGGGCATAGGACAATAGGAAATCCAGATACTTTCATGGTTCTTATCCACTTCTCTTGATTTGGATTGGAATACCGTTTCTTCCGGACGGGTTCCCTGAAAAAGGGGCCGGTGCAAGATAGCCATCTGCATTTTTCCTTCGTGATTGGGTATTGCAACTGGAAAGAGCACGGCGTCCTTATTATCTACATTTACGAAATCGATGCCATCATAAGGTTCGAAAGTCGCAAGCCCAATTCGTTTCCATTGGAACAAATCCTTTGAAATCGCAAAAGCTATTCGTGGGCCTCTGGGCGAAAAGGCTGTATAAGTCATTATGTACCGTTTCAGAGGTTCAAAAAATGTGACCCGTGCATCCTCGCATCCTCCGCTGCCGTCAGAACGCAATTCGTAATCTGCCTCCGGCTCCAATGCAATGCCAAGCCTTTCAACTACGGCAGGATCTCCGGCTTCATTAAACTGAACCCGGGCAATGCCGATACGTGAATAATTTCCTTTTGCCACATATCTTGGGAATAGATACAGATTGCCATCCGGGCCACGAACGGCAGCCGGGTTCAGAACACCTTCAACCTCCATCGGATTACCCGGTTCGGGTTCCATAATCTGTCCAAGACGTTTTAATTTTAATCCACTCATCGATTTTCCTCCTCGTAAACTTTCGTTTCTTATATCCCATCCAAACAGGCCACGATTGCTTCAATTACCCGTTTCGACTCATCCGGATCGCGCACCTTGATGGATAAAACGCCTGCTTCTTCTGCAGGGTAGTCGTTTCCTCCGGGGAACAAGGCATCTCCAATAAAAATCATTTCATCTATTTCAATACCTAGGGTTTCCCGGAGTTTTTGAATACCGTATGCTTTGTCGATGCCTGGTTTGGTCACATCAACCGATGTGGTTCCACCCAGACGTACTGAAAATTCAGGAATACTCTTATCAAGAATTGCTTTGATCTTCTTTCGTTTGTCAAAATCAGGATCCCATTTTTTCTTTTCTTCGATTGGTGCCTGTTGTCCCAATGCTGAAAAAGTGATCTGGCTTCCACGATCTTCAATAGTTTCTCCCCAAACCTTTTCAACTTTGTACCCCGTTTTATCGATCGCCTTTTCCAGTGAACCGATAATCTTTTCTTTTTCATTTGCAGTGAAATCTTCGGAATAGAGCTTTTTCCAATCCTTACTGAACTCGTAGAACTTTGTGCCACAGGTTGGCAGCAGGTAAAGATTTTCCAGGCATTCGTCGTGGGGAAGATTGGAGAGAAGTTGTTTTTCAAACTGCGGCCAATCGCCTCCGGAAATAACTGCTACTTTAACGATCCCGAGAAGATCGTGCAGCAATGACGCCATTTCCTTGTCAAGAGATGATTTACTTTCGGCAAGTGTGCCGTCCAGATCGAATACTATCAGCTTTTTCATACGTACATAATTGCGGTTTGATTTGTATTT
Source organism: Bacteroidales bacterium (assembly GCA_038250985.1). Lineage (GTDB taxonomy): Bacteria > Bacteroidota > Bacteroidia > Bacteroidales > UBA4417 > UBA4417. Next base: position 683 of record JBBSBT010000420.1, on the reverse strand, counting down.
TAGATCGGTTTGTTTTATTAATTGGCCTTTTTGCACTATTGTTCTTAGCACTGTCCCACTTTTTTTTTAAAGGGTAAGTGCAGGGATACTTTAACTTTTATTATCCCCCTCTTATCCCCCTTTTGCAAAGGGGGACGATCAATTATTGCTTATTAACCGATTTGGTTTTTGATTTGAATGGCTTTAATCTGTATTAAAAGGAAAGAGCGATTAAAGCAATGAAAACATTCATTCTCGGTTGGTGTGACTTTTTTAGCTCATAAGAATTCCATCTGTTATTATTTGATTTTTACGGGTCACTTGCCTACCCGATTATATCTATTTCATGATTTTTTGTTTTCAGGCAAGGAAATCTCCAGTAAACTAATGGCAGTTTCCGGTTTACAGAAACAGGCACCGACAACAGCTGGCAAAAGCATAACATCACCTTTCCTGATCGGATAACTGCACCCTTCATATTCAACCTGACCCTCGCCTGTTAAGCACACCAGGATGCGGGGAGTTTCTGCAACCCCGGCAATAAACATTGATTCAGCCTCAACCCGCCACAAGCCAAAATGCTCACATTTAAAAAGTCTTTCCCGCCTGGCAGGCAGCTTATCTTCGAGTTGCGGAATTACAGGGCTAATTACATCTTGTTTAAAATCAATACATTCAAGTGCTTTATCAATCTGAAGTTCTCT
>JBBSBT010000419.1:0-3609 GCA_038250985.1 Bacteroidales bacterium | reverse complement strand
TCAATGGACGGGCATACCGTGGCTTTTGAATCGAATGCCACCAACCTGGTGGATGGAGATAAAAACGGGTTTAAGGATGTTTTTACCTGGGATTGTTTTACAGGCAAAATACAACGTGTTAGTGTCGGAGCAGGCGGCGTTGAAGCCAATGGTGAAAGCTTTGAGCCTTCGCTGGGTATGGGTGAAATTGCATATACATCTTCTGCCAGTAACCTCGTTACCGGGGTCGATGCCGGCTCAATGGTTAATGTTTACTGGCGCGATCTGAGTACAGGCAATCAGAAACTAATTAGTGTCGATTACAAAACAAAAAAAGGTGGCGGCGGATCAAGACCTTCTATCAGCATGATTTCAGGCGACAGCACCAGGATTGCATTTCACTCAGCTTCACCTGATTTAGTGCCGGGTGACAAAAATAATTTATGGGATATTTTTGTTTACAGTAAAATTAAACCTCTCAAACGCATAAGCCTTACTTATAAACGCGAAGAGCGTGAGCAGGGAGAGGAAAGCGCCACCCGCGATGTAAAGCCTTCTATTTCCGGCAATGGCAGGTACGTCGCCTTTACTACCACAGCAAGCAATCTGGTACCTGATGATAAAAATAAAGCTCAGGATGTTTTTGTTGCTGATATTGAAAATGACACTATAGTCCGTGTTAGTGTGGATTCAAAAGGAATGGAAGGCAACGGAGATTCCCCAATCGGACAAGGTGAAAAAATTGCCATCAGTTACGACGGGAAATGGACAGCCTTTAATTCGAAAGCAAAAAACCTGGGTGCTCCGGATTACAATTTCTTTATGCATAATAGCGCAACCGGCGAAACAAGAGCAGTTACAACCGGAAGCGATGGTTGCTTAACTGCACAACCTGTTATGTCGATTAATGCCAGTTATGTGGTATTTGGCATGTGCCCTAAACTGGATTCAAGATTCCAGTCGAGCGGAATTTTTGCAGCATATACGGGCATTGCCGGAACGAGGTTTAGCAGTCAGACAGAACAGAATAAAAAATAATAAGCGGATAGAATGTTCCCATTTTCAAAAATAAAAACAATGAAAAAGCTACTCTTTACATCAATTTTTCTGCTTACAATTTCTGTTGCATTTTCACAGACAAAGCCAAAACAAACTTCAACAGAAAAAGCCCCGACTCAGCAGGAGATGCAGGAGATGATGAAAGAAGCGCAAAAAGCTATGGAAGAATTTAGTCCGGAAGATAAAAAAATGATGGACAGTTTGGGCGTTAAAATGCCGGATATGAATAGTGTTGGGAAAAGTGTTTCTGGGATAAGTGATGAGCAACTGGCAAATGCCGCGGAGGTCGAAAACCGCATTGTTCCTGTTAAAGATGCAGGCCGAATTACCATCGCTTTATCAACAAAAATAACAGCTTCGGGCATGCCGGCTTATATCGATAAAACGAATGAATTTGTTAAAACAAAGGTTAGTGCCAATACAAAATCTGAATGCGAACAAATACTCGCTCAAGGGAAATTGCAAAATCTGAGCATGACCGATATCGGCAAAACTGCCGTCTTCCTTTGGCTTTATGGTAAACCCTTGCATGCTCTTTATCTTGCTGGTATCGTTTGCAAGGCAGTTCCCGCAGATGCAAATAACCTGAATAACTATGCCGGAATGCTGGCAATGGCAGGGGCAGAGCAACTTGCATTGCCGATACTGGAAAATCTGAACAAGCGATATCCAAAGAACAGTACTATCCTCAACAATATTTGCCAGGCCTGGTTTGGACTTGGTGATATTGATCGGGCCAATAAATATGCTGATACGGTTATCCGCATTTGTGCTTTTCATCCTCAGGCCAATCTCACAAAATGCCTTATCGAAGAAAGCAAAGGAAATATTCCTGCCGCCATTGAGGCTGCAAAACGGAGCATCATGAACGCCTATAGTCCTGAAAAAGAAAATAAATTAAAAAAACTGGGTTATAAACTGAAACCCGAAGATATTGACTGGGACAAACCAATGCCTCAGGATGCAATGGGACTTTCAAAATTCACCTGGCCCGAGTATCCTTTGGATGTTGAAACTTCAAAACCACTAGAAGTGGCATGGATTGCATACAAAGAAAGTTGTAAAGCTGAAGAGGCTAAACTTGACATAACCCGGCAACGTCTTGAAAAAGAATATGAAACCCAGACTATGAAAAGAATGAAGGATGTAATTCAGGCCAGCCAGGAAGGCAGGATGGTTCCGCTGGTTCCGGAATCAACTCCCAAAGCAATTGTGAAACTTCGGCCGTTGGTCGAAAAGGATGAAGCAAACTCATCGTTTGTTTTTGCGGATGAAATGCAGATTTTGGCAAAAGCATACGCGCTTGTTGGCGATAAGCAAGCCAAATATGATGAACAGCAAAAGGAGCTGGATAAAAAATATGAGGATCAGATAGGAGAAGGGAAAGCGAATCCATTCGAAGCAATATGCAAGGATGAAAATGCTATCCGTGATGAGTTTTTGTCAGTTAACACCAATCTGGAAGCAGCATTTAAAGGATATCAGCAAACAGCTTATCGCAGAATAAACAACCTTTTGTATTACTGTCAATATACTCAATGGCCTGAGCAGTTTGAGCTTTCAAAAGTATGGGCACAAATGGCATGGATTCATATGTTAGGTGATCAGAAAGTAGTATTTATGAACAAGAGCAACTGGTGTTCGGAGAAAAAATCAAAACCGTCAACCATGGACAGCCTCCAGGAATTTGATGATGTTGCCTGTCAATATGTGAGTACAACGGATTTTGGTTTTGGTAATAAAATTATTTCACAATGCAGCCGGTTAATAGCTGAATTGCATGTACCAGGAATTGATTTTGATATGAAAAAGGACGTGGATAAAGATCGCATCATCAGTGGTACTTTAGTGGTAGGTGTCAGCAAAAGCCTGGGAGCAACCAAGGGGCCGATAGGTGCTGAGATAGAGGGTAATTTAGCTGGCAAAGTAGAATTTGACAATTCGGGTGTTACCAATACAACACTCATAGCTGGTGTAAACGCTAATGTTGCCGGGCAAACGGTTGTAGGCGTCGAAGGCAGCGTGAGTTTCAACGGAGGTCCTTCCGTTTCGGGTAAAGGTTTATTAGCTAAATAAATTAATAGTGAAAGTTATGAAATTCTATCTCCCGATTTTAATACTACTTGTTTCAATCCGTGTTTCAGCTCAGGATTGCACTCAGGGATTATTGGCTGAAAAGCCCGGTACATGGAAAGCCGGAACCAAAGGCTCCACTCCAAATGTTAGTGCAGCCGATTTGGTAAAGGAGAAGGCAGTATTGGCAAACATCCATAAAATGATTTCTGCGGGCTACACTCCAAAGGGATGCCAGGTTACATACAGCAATGCGTTTAGTGGTGCTGATCCGGGTGCAGGTAAAAACTGGGTTGCCGATAATTTTTGGTACAGCATGTACATTTTAAGATACCTCTGCGATCAGCAAAGTTCAGACAAATCAAAATACTATGTTGATATTTCAACACCTACCACGGTTACTGTAAACGCCAATGCTATCTGGTCGCTGAATAATCTTTTTGCCGCTAACCTTGCGGATGACGATTTCAGAGGATATTTAAAACTGAAAGAAAAACC
>JBBSBT010000418.1:0-3612 GCA_038250985.1 Bacteroidales bacterium | reverse complement strand
TCGCGTGGTTAAATGATATTATTTAAATTTGCTATATGAGTCTTAATTATAAATTCGATAAGCAAAATAGAGTTAGTTAATTATTGATTTTAAACTATTATTTTTCATAGATTTACAATCAGCTTATGAGCTGAAAGTGATGAAATATTATTTATATAATCCCCTTTTATTATGCCATATTGCAATAATTGCGGTAAAGAAATTTTGCCAGGAAAACATTTCTGCAGTTATTGCGGAACAAAAGTCGTTGTGCAGCAAACTGAAACGAATTGTGTACAGTGCGGAACACCCGTTGAAGCCAGTGCAAAGTTTTGCGCCGTTTGCGGAAAACCCATTTCATACTTTTCAGGAATTCCCGGTAGTAATATCCAGGAAGTAACCAATAATAAACCTGAAGGCAAGGTCAGTTCAAATAACCGGAACAGCGATCCCGTAAATCACCAGGCAGGAAATGTGCAAACCCAACCCCTGATAAGTCATAAGACAACTAAGAAGAAACGAAGCTTTTTGGGCTGTTTTTTAAAAACGGTACTAATTGCTTTTTTGCTGGTAATTGCATTGATTGTAACGATTTACTTTGCAACTGATTGGCTTGATGATTCCAATATGGATATTAATACCAAACACTTTACCACTGAAATTATAACCAGTATAGAAAACAAGAATGCTGTTGCGGGCAATCTGCAGCAAAACGGGATTCAGGTAGATATGATGGCAGGAACCTTTGACCAAAAGGTAAACCTTGTTTTCAAAGACCCTGAATTTGTTCCCGGATTTGACAAAAAAAGAGCCGGGCAGTTAAGCGCTGCTTATGAAATAACCATTGACCAGGAATCAAAAAGGCTTAACAAACCCGTAAATGTAACTTTCAAACTCACTGAGCGTGAAGTGAAAAGACTGAAACATCCGGGAGATTTATGGATTGGCTATTATAATGGAAAGCGATGGGATTATTTTCAGCCGTTGGAAGTGAATTTAAAAGATGGATTTGTAAAATTCGAAACCTATCATTTCAGCATTTTAGCCAAAGCTGAACCTACCAAAGAAGAGCGGATTAATGATTTTACTTACAAAGCCGCTGTTAATCAATGGGCTGACAAAGATAACGATGCACTAACCAGGCAGGCCACACAGCAAATGGTGAACCAGATTCTGAGTAAAAATATGGGGATAAATAATAAGAGTCTGACCCAGGATATTGTTGAAGCAATTATGAAAGAGAATGACTATACCAAGCTTTTAGTAAGTTACAATGACAACAAAATGGATGAATTTGGAACGGATCTGGCTGTATTAGCCGGCAAGAAAATATTCCAGGTAGTATCGAACGAAAGTAACGCAAAAGCATTATTAGGTGCTGTAACTGATCACAGTTCCAGGATTGGTGCCGGAATAAAAATAGGGACTGCCCTGGCCGAAGGCGATCTTGAAAAAGCAGCCAAAGAACTCTCGTTGGAAATAATAAATACCTATCCACTTACCAAAGCTTTTAAAGCTGCTGCCGAAATTACGGAGCGACAAGTTAACCGATGGCGCGACCAGGAACTTGAAGCCGCTTACCAGGTATTTGTAAACGGTGCGGAAAGCAGCATCCCGTTTTGGGGTTACCAGGCAGAACCAGGAAATTTTGACGAAGTCTGGAGTCAGATGCGGGGACTTGAAACTAAAATTCTGGATGAGGCTATAAAGAATTATGCTGCCGCTAATAATGTAGATGTAAGCCAACTGGGAAAAGCATCGCTTGATATGATCAGAAAACAAACAAAGGAAAATCTGCGGCTGGAATTTAGTAAACGAAAAGAACAAGAGTCGAAAATTGAAGCGCTGAAACAGGAAAACATAAAACTTGTTGAGGAATTCGAAGAAGCAAACCTTTTAACCGGAGGCCGATTCGGATATACCGATAATACATCCTTTGATTTCAGGCTTGAAAGGCTTTTCAGGATAAAAGACATGATACTAAAAGACACCAAAAGCCGCCTGGGTTATACAGGAGTTGATGAAGGAGGAATTATTTCCGCGAAAACCGTTGCCGGTTTAATACAATTATGGTACAATGCTGACAATGGAAAGGAAAAATACCGGGATGAATTAATAAAACTGGGATATGGTAATGGCGCTAAACAAGAGGCAGCCATTGAAGGTGCCTCTCTGGAAGGAGTATGGGCCGGTCAATTCACACATGAAGAACTGTGGTTGCCTGGTATTACCGGTTCTCCACTCTTATTCGTAGTTTATAATGCAGGAGATAAAGCTATTCCTGAATACCGGGCCTTATTTCTGGATGTATATGGTTTTGAGGAGAATAATTCTTATACCAGTATTTTCCCAATGGAAGCAGGCCAATCCCCTGATTCACAACTTCCGGCTATGCTCTCCGGATTTAAAAATGGGAGTTTTTCATTTCATCACGAAAATGTCGATGAAGATGGTGATAGGACTGCCTTTGATCTATCAGCTTTGCGTCTTAAAACTCCGGTAGCTTCGCCTAACTATCCCGAAGCAATAAGCCTTGAGAACCAGGAAAGAGCATATGCTGCACATCTGAGGAAACATGAAGAATCTATTCTCGAGCAAAAAAAACAACCAAGTGTTGGAGGCTCGGCTGCCATACAGGCAATCCACTCCGGCAATCAGGACATGATTAAGGATGCACGCTCCTTTTATAAGTGGTCACCGGCTTTCCAACGTGCTGCGGAAAAATGGTTGAAGGATCGCAGTTGGAGCGCCAAAACAACTATTGAAGCAGACCGGAAGGCATTTTCAACCTTATTGATGCAACAATGAGAACTGATTATAACAAATCATGCTTTCGTTTAGTATAACAAAGTACGACTGAGAATTTCAAAACCGATTGTATTATGGATAGCAGAAACCGAATTGGATATTCGCAAAGGATCAATGATCCTGCTATGGCAAAATATGTAAAAGACGCAAACAGTTGGTCTGCTATTTTTGCACTTATACTTGCAGTAGCTGCAATATCAGGATTTTATATAGCTGGCGAAACCGGCACTGAAATGGAAAATCCGGAGTCGCTTTACATTGGACTGGGAATTGGCGGCATGTTTTTACTGATTGCATTATTCCAGATAAACGGCAGGAATAAAAGTACAACCTGGGATGGGATTATTGTCGATAAAAAAGTTACACAGAAACGTCGTCACGACAAATATCAGAAGCGTTGGATAGAATACCTCGAATATACAGTTTGTATACAGGATGACAACCGGAAGATGCATTACTCGCGCGCCGACGATAATGATACTGTTTACAATTACTACAAGATTGGCGACAAAGTACGACATCATAAAGGTTTAAATTCCTATGAAAAAAAAGATAAATCAGCTGACAGCATAATCTTCTGTAATGCATGCGCCTCACTTAACGAAATAAACGACGATTATTGCTTCAGGTGCAAATGTCCTTTGCTGAAATAACAAAATCCGGAATGTGAATTAAATTATGAAATATGAGCAATACAGTTGATAAAATAGAATGGACCATCAGCGTCCCTATATTGCGCAATACCATTATACTGAAACAACTGGGGATTGCAATCGGAATTCCGTTTGGAATCTTAATAATTATTCTGATAATTGCGAAGGCGAC
>JBBSBT010000417.1:0-3615 GCA_038250985.1 Bacteroidales bacterium | reverse complement strand
TGGGTTTCGGCATATACCTTGGTAAATTCAGCGCCAAAATAGAGTATGATAGCTGAATAGTATACCCATATAAGAATTAAAATAACCGATCCGGCGGCACCATACCATGATGCTATTACAGAACTGCCAAGGTATGCCCCGATTCCGAATTTGCCTATCATAAACAGAAAAGCAGTAAATGCAGCACCTACCAGGCAATCGTGAAGATTTACTTTCCCGTCGGGCAAGGTCCTGAATACAACAGTAAATAAAAGCGTAATAATTCCAAAAACAATAAGCAGATTAATAACATAGAATAAATATACTGAATCCTTCGGGAAATAACCTGACAACCTGTTGTTCAGAATATCCATTACGGAGTTTATAATCAGACTTACCAATAATAAAAATCCTACTGAGCCGATCATTGAGAACGACATAAGCCGGTTTTTGAGAAATTTAACAATTCCTCTTTTGGGTTTTGCCTTAAGCCCCCAGATAAAATTAATGGAATCCTGAATTTCGGCAAATACGCCCGAAGCTCCTATCAATAATACAGTTACGCCTATAATAGTAGCAAAGGTATTGCTATGCGAAAGTTTTACATTTTTAAGAATGTCCTGTATTTGTATTGCTGCATCGTTACCTACCAGGCCATTTATCTGCCCGAATAATTCTCCCCGCACAGCATCAGTACCAAAAAAGAAACCGGCCAGGCTAATTACTATAATAAGGAGTGGCGGCAAGGAGAATATGGTATAATACGACAAAGCTGCACTCAGCTTCATCCCGTTGTCGTCCATAAATCCGTTAAAGGTATCCTTTAGCAGGTTCGCTGACCATTTTACTTTAACTCTTATCCGGAGTTTAGCGATATGATTCATTTTGCTGGTTGTTTATGTTTATCAGGAGTATGTGATGCGATAGAATGAAGTTTCAGGGTTTCATGGTTTCATGTTTCAGGGTTTCAAAGTTATGCAATTTGCCCGGTTTAAGAAATTGAAACGCTGAAATGATCCACCTGAGGCGGAGTGCTCAACGAAACTATACGCTGCAACCATTATATTTTATTGAAATAAAATTACTGCCGGTTTCCCGATTTCAAAATCCCTGAAGCCGAAATCCGTTGTCCTGAAAGAATTTGCTTTTATAATATTTTGCCCTTTCCCCGGAATCACAGGATAAAATGCAAAGGATATCTGGAATGTATTAAGAACCAGGTTGTCATTTTTAATCATGACTCCAAGCACAATTGCCGAATAGGTTCTGCTGTCTTTAAATGGAGTAATCTCATCGCTGAGTTTCCCCATTGAAAATGAAAGAAACGGCCCAAAACGGAACCCGATAAAATTCCAGGGTGCATATGATTGAGTTTGCAGTGTAAGTAACACCCGGCTGGTACCCGACAAGGAAGAACTGTTAAACCCATCCATTCCATATCCGTCATTTAAGGTAATACTATCATAATCAAAGCGTTTGATACCAATTGTAAGCTGTGGTTTAATAAATTGCCGGAATTTCCACTTTCCAATTTCTTTCAGACCGGTAAAATAATTCACCCCGGTGGCAAAAACGCCTTGTTCAACACTGGATCCATTAATGAAAGTTCCGTATTCTAAATTATAGCTTATGTATCCCCTCGGGTAATAATGACCAGAGGATATTTTGGCACCCAGGTATTTACGTACTGAACTGCCTTTTTTCTGATAGCCGGCGGTCACGCTGTAAACTTTTCCGAGAGGGACATCTTCCGTTATTCCAAATTTAAAAATATATTTATCCTGAACATATTTTCGTGTTGAGATACCCATACTTGCGATGTAAAAATTTTCGTTCGAAAAATAATGCTGCGTATCATACGCTTCATCAGGTTTTTCGAGATAATGCACATTTAAAAACCGAACCGCAGTAATAAAATTAGTGGTACGATCAAATTCAGTATTTCCTTTGAAAATCTGTATGGCATAACCTGCCCAATAGTCCTGAACATTAAATCGGAATGGCTGCAGCACCAGGATCGAATCATTGGCATGAATGTAATCCTGCCGGAAATGCTGCGAAAAATTTACCCCTGCTGCCCACTTTGCAAGGGGCGAAAAAAACGGGCGATCGAAACCGATGCTTCGTATAAAATTCCCTGATTCTTCTGTACCTATATGCAATGTTGAGCTGATATAGGTATTCTTTATGTTGGGAATATAGTAATTCAGTTTGTACGCATAGTTGCCGGCGGCATCATTCAAAGTATATTCATTTTTCGATTCATGGCCTAAACCCATAAAATTATTATCCTTTAAATTAATGGTAAAGCTTGTAGCGGAAAAGGCGCCATTAGGAATTATACTCCATTTATCCAATTCACGGATATAAATATCAACGGAGTCGGAGTCTTTTGCAGTAGATATTACAACAAATGAAACGTCAGTTACATAACTCATGCTGCGCACCAGGCGTTCCGATTCTTTAACAAGCAACGAATCAAATACCTGGTTTCGATGAATAAGTAAAAGGTTCCGGATTGTGATCCTTTGCGATTTAATATGAAGCTTATTTGCATTTTTAGCAAAAGCACCTTGCTTCTTTTCAATAGTATCGGCAATCGAATATCCAAAGGGATCCAATGTTTCGATATTGATTTTCCTTATAATTTTTCCTTCGTAAGCACTATATGGCTTTTGGATCAGTTTTTTGTAAACTTTCTTTTTTGTTTTGCCATTCGGTTTAAAAAAAACGCTGTACATGTATTTCGTAATCTTGCGTTTTACCGAAAAGGATTCAATAGATTTATAAACCTGGGTTGAATCTTTCTTTACAGGAGTCTTTTGGGCAAATGCAAAATCAGTTGTTAAAAATGAAACAAAAAACAGGATACTGAATATTTTGAACCATGTTTTCATCTACTGTCTTTGAAAATATTGAAAATGCCATTTTATCGCGTTGGTAATTGTATTTCTTTTTACTCCCCTGTTTTATTTTCCTTCCGCTTTGCGCTTTTCAGCATCTCTGGCTTTCTTTTTAAAATATCCTTTTAAGAAAATATTATGTTTAACCGCTTTCATATTTTCATCCAGTCCCTTGGAACTTGTTTTCAGATTCCGGATAGTTTGATCCAGGTTATTCGCAATGGTAGTATCCTGAATCAACCTGCCCAGTGTTCCCTCCCCGCCGTTTATATTGGACATAATATCTGCAAGTTGCTCTGAAATAACTTCGGCGTTGGCCGCGGTTACTTCCAGGCTTGACATAATAGCGTCTGTTTCAACAGGCTCGGATGATATAAGTTTTTGACCTTCTTTAGCTAACGGTGCATCAGTGCTGCCTTGTGTAATGACCAGGAGCCGATCGCCAATAATTCCTTCGGAACCAATAGCAACCTGGCAGTCGGATTTAATAAACTTGTGAACTTCTTTCCTGATCAACATATCAACCCTTACGGTTGAATCATTGATTATGACGATATTATCGACCGTGCCCACATTAATCCCCGAAAAACGGATGTTATTTCCAACCTGCAGACCGCTTACATTGTAAAAAGTTGTAGTGAGTTTAAAAACAGGATTAAACAGGTTTTTTTGCCGCCCGATTATAAAAATAGCCAGTACAAATATGGCTAGTCCCCCTGCGACAAAAAGCCCT
>JBBSBT010000416.1:0-3615 GCA_038250985.1 Bacteroidales bacterium | reverse complement strand
TTGCCCAAAGATAAAACGCTTACATATAATAATTTAGGAATGAGATCTATCTTTATATATAAAATAAGCTAATATATATTAGAATATTTTCTAACAGTTTTATACTTTTGATCCTGACACCAAACTATCTCCTGCAAATGAATAAAATTAATACAAGCTTATTTAACCTTTAATACGATCCGTATGATTAATGAATTATTCGCAAATCTGAATGACACATCATCTATTTTTAAATTGTTTGGTGATCAGTATTTAAAAAATGAAGACCTTGAACTGATCAGGGAAAATTCACAAAAACTGGTTTTCAACAAAGGGGAAGCCCTGATTAAGCAGGGGTCCAAATCAACTCACGTAGTTTTCCTGTTTAAGGGAATTATAAAGCATACATACCAGAAGGAAAATTACAAAAACATGATTCTGACAATCACCGCTGCACCAAGCCTGATTGGTGGTGCAAACATGTTTAATGATGGAAAGAATATCTTCTCAGTTATAGCTGTTGAAGATTGCGAAGCATTTATGATAGATATAAATATTTTAAAACAATTGTTGATGCAAAACAGTCAGCTTGCCCTTAAGCTGTTTGATATAGTGTCAGAAATGTCAAAAGACAGTATTATCAACTTTATAAATTTAGCTCATAAACATGTGAACGGGAAAGTGGCCGATATTTTGCTCTATTTATCTGAATCGGTGTATAAAAGTCAAAAGTTTACCCTATCACTTACGCGAAGAGAATTATCCGAATTTGCCGGAATTTCGGAAATTAATTTCATCACCACCCTCAAAAAATTTGAGAAAGATGGAATTGTAAAAGCAAACTGCAAAGAAATTGAAATAGTAAATAAAGAGCAATTGGAATTAATAAGTAAACTGGGATAATATAATTAAACGAAACTATTTTTTACTTCTCCATTTCCTGTTTCAGCCTCGGCAAAACCATGTCGATAAAATTCTGTAAAGGTTTTTCAGCCATCATCGCAATAAAAGGATTCATATCTGCATCAATTACCATCTGAACCTGGCATTGTTGTGATGAAATTTCCTGGATAAAGGAATCCAATGTAAAACCGAAAGGTATTTTACCTTCGCCTTTCATACTGATTTTAGTAAAAGGTATCTTTTCGGTGATACGCAGGCCAAGGGTTGCCATGCCTTTCACTTCAAAAGAACAGGAATCTCCTGTCGATTGCCAGTTAGCAACCTGCCCGGGAAGAAGACTGCTAAAATTATCGAAATTGCCCAGGAAATCATACACTTTTTGGGGCGGACAATTAATAATCAACTTTTCACTTTCGATACGTCTGCTCATTTACCCATCCCCCATTCTTTAGGATTTTCGCGCCATTTTATAAGCGACTGCATATCCGAATCTATAATATAGTTCTGCTCCAAAGCCTTCTGCATAAGGTAATCATAGCTCGTCAGAGTATGTAACGTACAGCCGGCAGCCTTAAAATTTTCTTCGGCCTCAATTAATCCATATGTAAAAATGGCAACCATGCCCTTCACATTACAACCGGCAGCGCGTAAAGCTTCAACAGCGTTCAGGCTGCTCTTGCCTGTTGAAATCAGATCCTCGATAACCACAACCGACTGACCGCTTTCAGCAGCTCCTTCTATCAGATTTTCAAGACCATGACCTTTTTTTTCGGAACGAACATAAACGAACGGCAAACCCAGTTCCTGCGCTACAAGAGCACCAATGGCAATTGCTCCGGTTGCAACCCCGGCAATCAGCTCAACTGTACCAAATTCCTCGTTAATCAGCTTAACAAACTCCTGGCGGATATACGTGCGGATTTTAGGATATGATAGAGTTTGGCGATTATCGCAATAAATGGGTGATTTTATACCGGAAGCCCATGTAAATGGGTTAGTATTATTAAGCCTAATTGCTTTAATTTGCAACAGGGATTCAGCTGTGATAAGTGCCGTTTCTTCAAACTTATTTTTCATGACGCAAAGGTATAAAGTTTTTTTGAATGATCGGGTAGTTACCATCTGCCGCGACTACAAATTAGAACCCGAATCAAATGAAATGGAATTGGATTATACGGATAAATCCGAACTTGTTAAAGGCTATCAGCATTTTTACCAGGAAACACATTTTAAAAATTTATTAATAAGAACAGGTGAAAATTTCTCCGATGCATGTGTAGTTTTTGACAGCATGTTCACCCGTATTGACGCCGCTGGAGGTATTGTACGAAATAATAAAGAAGAATACCTGTTTATAAAAAGAATGGGGAAATGGGATTTGCCGAAAGGAAAATTATATAAAAAGGAAGCGATTCAAAAGGGTGCTTTGCGCGAAGTAACTGAAGAAACCGGGCTAACCAATCTCATTATCACGAAGCAACTGCCATCAACTTTTCATATTTATACCGATGTTAAAGGGAAAGAAGTTTTAAAGAAGACGTATTGGTTCGAAATGAGGTGCAACGAAGATCAAAACCTTGTTCCCCAACTGGAAGAAGACATTACTGAAGTGAAATGGTTTGAAGTTTCTGAAATAACAATCCCTTTAAAAAACACTTACGCTTCGCTCCATTACCTGCTTGATTATTATTTACAGCTTTAGACGGGACGATCCAATTTCATTTGAAAAAATCGGGAGTACTTTTTTAGAAATATGTATTTATCTTTGCACAAAACCGAAGTATGAAGATTGCAGTTTTTCCGGGTTCATTTGATCCTATCACGCGTGGCCACGAATCGATTTTGAGACGCGCCCTGCCATTATTCGATAAAATAATAATAGCTATCGGCGTAAACGATGATAAAAACGATTATTTCCCTGTTGAAAAGCGACTTGAATGGCTGAACCTGACTTTCAGGGATTTACCACAAGTGAGTGTGGAGAGTTATTACGGGCTTACGGTTGATTTTTGCAAGAAAGTGAATGCATCGTATATAATAAGGGGTTTACGGACATCTGCCGATTTTGAGTTCGAACGAAGCGTGGCACAGGTAAACCTGAAACTTTATTCGGAAATTGAGACTGTATTCCTGCTGGCACTGCCTGAATATGTGATGGTTACATCTTCCATCGTTCGTGAAGTACATAAGCATGGCGGTAACATCGAGCAGTTTATCCCTGAAATAATTTCGATCTAATCCTGGTTTTCTTCATCTTCAGGATTTGTTTTTCTGAAGAATGAAAAATGGATTTTGCCATAGCGACGCTCCTGGTTGAACAAAGGATGATCTTTAAAACTGATCCGCTTGTCATGTTCCATAATGAGCCAGCCTTCGTCGGCCAGCCAGTTATTTTCAAAGATCAATTCCGGAACTTTTTCACGATTTTCGAGGTCATAAGGAGGATCTGCAAAAATCACATCATAACTACCTGCCGGTCTGGCCAGGAAAGCAAACACATTGGCCCTGACAGCTGTTAAATTTACAAATTTGAATTCCGAAGCCATTTTCGAAATATATTCGATACAATGGCCGTTTACATCCACACTATACACTCTTTTTGCATTGCGCGATGCAAACTCCAGCGAAATATTTCCCGTTCCGGCAAAAAGATCAAGAACTGATATTTCTTCAAAATCAATATAATTATTCAGAATGTTGAACAGGCTTTCCTTGGCCATATCTGTTGTAGGC
>JBBSBT010000415.1:0-3616 GCA_038250985.1 Bacteroidales bacterium | reverse complement strand
GACACCGGGCACAAAAGTGCTCTGTTTAGGCGGAGATCACTCTGTTTCATTTCCTGTTATCGAAGTTTTTGTCGGGATGTACAAAGATCTGAATGTTCTGCATCTGGATGCTCATGCTGACCTGTATGAAAGCTTTGATAATAATCCATATTCACATGCTTCCCCTTTTGCCCGGCTCATGGAAAAAAACATATTGAAATCATTGACTCAGGTGGGGATCAGAACGCTGAATACGCATCAAAAGGAACAAGCTGAAAAATTTGGAGTGAAGGTAATTGAAATGAAAAACTTTAATTATGATTTTATTAAATCATTACAGGCGCCGCTATACATATCCATAGACCTGGACGTACTTGACCCGGCTTATGCTCCCGGAATATCACATCATGAACCCGGCGGGATGACTACCAGGGAGGTGCTGAATATTATTCAAGCCATACCCGTTTCCATTGTCGGGGCCGATATAGTGGAATATAACCCGGTACGCGATATAAATAACATGACTGCCATGGTTGCATTTAAATTATTCAAAGAATTGATATCCATGATGATAGGATGATCTGTGTGCGAGGGAATAAGATCCAATTAAAATAGTTAAAAAGCCCTTACAGCACGCACATGGTTTGCCGTATTTTTATAGTAACCTCCATTTGGCGGATAACCATCGTTGCTGTATTGTGAATATGCATTGCCAATGCTGGCCTCTGTTGAGCTCCAATATAGTGCATCGGTAAAATTACCAAGGCCTCTTAATGTTTTCAGGTTAAAATACATGTAAAAACACTCTGATTTAGATGGCAGATACCAGTCATTATATCCGTTGATATCAAGATCTTTACAAATTTTGGCGGCATACTCTCCCTCTCCCTGCGCTGCAACAATAGCATCGGTGTTTGATTTACCGCTTCCAATAGCGCTTCCGGTTGCATTTGTAGTTACATTGGTTCCATTATACCATTGCAGGGCAAGCGACTGATCGTAGGATGCGCAAACCAGGCCATGCTGCCCAGTACTGTCGATATAACAAATGATCCCTCCTCCGTAATCGGCCCCGATTTCAAGTTTTGGCTTTGCCGTATCAACTTTTGTGCAGCTATAGTTAAAAAACAGCAGGCTCCCCAAAATGGCAACCGAAAGCAGTACTAATTTTATTTCCTTATTACGCATGGCAACTAAATTGAATCCTTTATAGAATGACTTAAAAAGACTGATTTCATATGAGGTTTGTAAATTCAGGACACTTGCAAGGAAAATGATTTCAATCTTAATGCATGCTTTAATTGTCTGTGAAAATAATTTGTTTTTTAAAAAACAAAAATCAGAGACTATTTAAATTTTCCGGCTCCCGGAAATATCGTAAATCCTCCAACTCCCGATGTTATATCCCCGATTTTTAAACCTATATCCAGCCGTCCAAAACCCACATACCAACTTACTCCCAACACAAGGGATGGGGTAAATGTTGGGGTACCGGTTCCGTATGATGCCAATGTTACTTCTCCTCCTATATTCGGGGTGATACCATATTCTTTTATAGGGAAATGTACCCGGCTCATGAGGCCGATATTCGAATACGGTGTACCGGCTGCATCAGCATTACCAGTAACTCCGGCTGAAATGGTTGTAGCTAAATCCCATCGGTTAAGGAGCAGGAAAAATCCTAAGCGGCTGTTAAACGAAATGTTAATGGTTTTCTGGCTATCGAACATCATCTGGCCTCCAAGATAAAAAAACCAGGGGTGCATAACTATTTTCTGTGTTTGTGCCTGGGGAAGCAAGGGCGTTTGTGGCCCGGCCAGGTCCCATTCATCCAGCAATGCTGCATTTCCTGTTGATGTGCTGCGGCCCCATAACTCGCTTTTAGTCCCCGATTGCACTATAACCAGCGAATCCTGCCATGCATTTATAATATTGACCATTGCCGCTTTTTTCAGCTCAGCCGTAAGCATCATGTATTTGTCCACAGCCGTTAATTTCAATTGGCCGTTTTCTGTCAGTTCAGCCTGGCTGAAATACTGGCTGTATTTTGGCAAGACGGAGGACCTGAACGAATTAATTTTTTCCGGCGACTGGGCAAACGCGAGATGAGCGCTTACCAATACTGTAAATAATATGTTCAGAAGTTGTTTCATTATCTTTTCCCAAAATAAAAACTGGTTCCAATTGACAAAATAGCGGTAGTGATACCATCCTTTTGTAATCCCTTGGTCACATCAAGGAAAACATCAATACTGGAGGTATGTGCTGTGTTCATTTTACTTACACCTAAGGATATTTTGAGAGCCAGTGAGGTTGTATTGTTTCCGTTTGTCATGACCATCCCTACGCCTTCAACCATACTCTTATGGCGGCCATAAACAGAAAATCCAATGTTGGTAAAAGAATTTTCAGCACTTTTCATAACCCCTATATCAAGAGCTGCATTGGTAGACCCGGATATAAAATAACCGATCCGCCCGTTGATACTTGTTAAGGAAGGAGCTACCATTCCACCTGCATATGCCATCATTTGAGGACGCGAAGTTTCTGCTTGTTTCTTCTCGGTCGATACCTGGAACGGCGTCGGGGGCATGGTTGTCAAATACCTTTGGATAGAAGACAGGCGCTGTTGGAGGAATTGCTTTTTTGTAATGTCTTCGGAAGAGTTTCCAATCAATGACAATGCTTTTTCAATGGTTTGAGCTGCTTTGGCAAAAGCCCCGGTTTTTTCAAGTGTAATGCTGTATCCCACATACGGGAGATATTCGTCGGGATAAATGGTGGTAATGTCATGAAACAAGGCAATAGACTGGAAATATGAGTTATGTGCTGCGAGCTCATTGGCTTGTTTAAACCGGGTGATGAGTTCCTCCCGGCTTTTAATTGAAGCAAGCGGATGTTTGCAGCTGTATTTCCCGACAAGAAAAGCTGCCTTTGGTGCAATCCAGGCTGGAGCTTTGGTTTTATCCGATGGCTTCCAGAATTCACCGGCAATATCATCATATCCCATCAAAGCAAATATCTGTGCCGTAAAATAGCTGACTTCGGTCGAAGCTGAACCCGTATTCCAACTCATATCGAGACGCAGTAAAGCCGCATCGTAAATTCCACCCAATGCAAGTGCATAGGCATCTTCGGCAAGCAAAGTGGCATTTGTATTATCGTTGGAAATCAGTTTCGAATAGGCGGAAATGGCTTCATTAATATTCTCGTTCAGTATAAAATTCCTGGCTTTCAGGTTCGATGGATTCGCATTCCCTGAGTTGCCTGCGCTTGCCGTTTGTTTGCTCCCTTGTTCGACAGGCTGGTTGTATACTTCTTTTTCCCCGTTCTCGTAAACAATCACCGACACATCTTTCCTGGGAATGATATAAGTTGGTCCGTCAGGGTTGCTGAATTTTTTGTATTTAATATCCGTAGCACCGATTTCAACCACTTTTGCTTCGATCACGGTTTTGTCGGTTTTTTGAATTTTGTCCTGGGCAAAAGAACCGGCAGGGCAAAGTAAACAGGTAAATGCGCCAAGCAGGATGCACAAGGTAAACCAGGCAGACGGGTTAGGGCTATTTTTTACTTGAGTAAACATCTGCGGTTTTTATAAGTTAAATTTGTCCTGGTAGGTGTGTTCAATATTTTC
>JBBSBT010000414.1:0-3622 GCA_038250985.1 Bacteroidales bacterium | reverse complement strand
TATGGGTGCTGCCGTTGTGTTTGTAATGGCTCTGGCAAACCTGGTCACTTTCCTGATTCAGAATTATGTTCTGGTGCCTCTGCATATTGAGTTTATGCGAACAATAACTTTTATTTTTATTATCGCTTTCCTGGTGCAGGTTGTTGAAATTATTCTTAAAAAATCGGCGCCTTATTTATACCAGGCTCTGGGTATCTATCTTCCACTTATTACTACCAATTGTGCCGTATTAGGTATTGCAATTCTTGCCGTACAGAAGAATTTTTCGCTGGTTGAGAGCGTAATCTATGCATCAGCAACAGCTATCGGATTTACGCTGGCGCTTGTGTTGATGGCAGGCATCCGCGAACAACTTGAGCTTACTGGATATCCCAAAGGCATGAAAGGATTCCCGCTTACGCTGATTACTGCAGGATTGCTCTCGCTGGCTTTTATGGGCTTTTCAGGATTAGTGAAGTAATAAATTATTGAAAAGTGAATCATGCGAATCAAGGGTGAAATTACAGGGAGCTGAGTTCCATGTATTCCCATATCAAATATTCCTTTCCCGCCTTGCCCCTCACACCTCCACTCCCTTATGAGTGGCAAGTGCAAATGGGCAGGATGGTAAATTAAAAAAAACAGAATATAAATCTTCCATTTACTTTTTTAAAGTAAAGAATCCGGAAGCAATTTAATTACCGGTATTTTTATCAAATCGTTTCAGCATTGCAGTAACAGCATAATAAGATACGGCAATAAGTATAGGCCAGGTAAACAGCCATATGATCTGTGTTATCATAGTTTTGTCTTTAAAATTTTCAACGCTCTGTTAATATACGTGTGTTTCATTATTCAGTTCTTCCATATCAATCTTTTTATTGTCGATGGCGCGCCAGGCGATCCAGATGTATGCGATTACAAAAGGCACAAGCAGCGACACATAGCTCATAACCGTTAAAGTATAAAGGCTGGATGAACTATTCTGAATGGTGAGTGAACTCTGCAGATCGAATGTTGAAGGATAATAAGCCGTATTGTTAAATCCTGCCAGCAGGAACAGGGCCAAAACGGTAAGCACAGTTCCGATCCCGGCACCCCATATCCCTTTTGTACTGCATTTTTCAAAACAGGTAAGCGGACGTATAATCCCTATTAATACCAATGCTACACCCAGAACAAACATTGCTGCAACGGCAGGCATCTGGATGAGATTATGTAAATATTTATAGGGCTCCATAAATACTTCGCCGGTTTGTGGATTAACGGCAAATCCGCTTGAGAACATTGTCCAGATCACAAAAGTGAGGAAAAAGAATACAAAAGGAATTGCATTAAAAAGAAGCTGTTTTTTAATGCGTTCCATCATTCCGGCATGGCGGATGCGGTTCATAAAATAGAGCAGGGCAAGCACGCGCGAAAGGAACAAAACAGCCAGTCCCAGGGTAAGGTTATGAAGGTTGAGGGCGGCTTCGAGTCCGTGGGCCGGCCCGGTCCATTCCGAAATAACGGGCATTTTATCGCCTGTAAGCCGGGTAATATTCATAAAATTTACCGAGAACTGCGATCCGGTGAAAAAGGTTGCCACAGCGGTACCGATCAGAAGAGGAGCCAGAATACCATTAAGCAGGAGGAAGATCTCGTAGGTTCTTTTACCAAGGAAATTGCCGGCTTTACTACGGTATTCATACGAAACAGCCTGGATGATAAAAGCAAATAATATCACGATCCATACCCAGTAGGCTCCGCCGAAACTGGTAGAATAAAACAAAGGAAAGGATGCAAAAAAAGCACCGCCAAAAGTAACCAGCGTGGTAAAGGTGAACTCCCATTTGCGCCCCAGCAGGTTGATCAGGATAGTGCGTTCGTCATTGGTTTTCCCAAGGGTATATATAAGAGTTTGTCCGCCTTGAACGAACATCAGGAAGACCAGGATTGCGCCCAGTAGTGAGACAATGATCCACCAATAATGCTGCAACGCGATATGTGAAAATACTTCGAACATGATTCTTGTTATTTATAAGGTTAGTTATTCGCAGATGAGGTTTCAGTTATGGATTTTTCTTCTTCCGGGCCTTTCTTTATCTGCCTGGTCATAATTTTGATTTCAGCGATCAGCAAAGCAGTGAAAATAACAAAGAACATCCAGAAAGTGATCTGCACCGAAGCAGATTTAAGCTGGGATACAGCAGCTATGGTAGGAAGAATATCCTGGATCACCCAGGGCTGACGGCCCACTTCGGCTACTACCCATCCCAGTTCGGAGGCAATGTAAGCCAAAGGAATAGTCCAAAGGGCGGTGTAAAGCACCCATTTATTCCCGGCAATTTTGTTTTTAAGTGTTAAAAGCAGAACCACGAAAAAGAGCAGCAAAAAGTGGAATCCTAACCCGACCATAATGCGGAAGGAGTAGAACGTGGTAGGAACACTCGGTATCATTTCGTGCGGATCGCGCCCGGCATAATATCCATACCCGAAATCCTTGTAATTGGCTTCAAAGTTCGACAGGGCAACACCTGCAAGGCTATCGTTCCCTGCTTTTTTTGCATTTTTATATTCGGCAAGCGAGTTAATAGCCAGCTTCCCTCTAATACTCCGTTCCTGGTAGGAAGGAATATTGCGCTCTGGATTTCCATATGCAAGGTCAGCTATACCGGGTACATAAGCATTGGGATCGAGAAATGCCATATAGGAAAGCATATTGGGGATTTCGATCAGGAAGCGGAAATTTTCTCTTCGGTGTGCCGGATCATTTTCATCCGGTTTTAAAACTCCGATAGCAACCAGCGGGGCATTTTGCCGGCCTGTCTCAAGGTTTTCCATGGCGGCGAATTTCATGGGTTGAAAATGAGCCATATTCCGGGCTGATCCGTCACCGGTTAAGATGATAAAAGCGACTGATATCAAACCAAAGGTTGCGGCAACAATAATACTGCGTTTTGCAAAAAGATGTTCGCGGTTTTTAAGTAAATACCATGCACTTATACCCATTACAAATATGGAAGCCACCACATACCCATTTGAAATTGTATGCAGGAATTTATTGATCGCAACAGGCGAAAAGAGGACTTCCCAGAAATTTGCCATTTCGTTGCGGGCGGTATCCGGGTTGAATCTCATCCCAACCGGGTTCTGCATCCAAGCATTGGCTACCAATATCCATAATGCGGATAAGTTCGAGCCGATAGCCACGAGCCAGGTTGAAAGAAGATGGAATTTCTTACTCACTTTATTCCAGCCAAAGAACATAACTGCGATAAAGGTGCTTTCGAGGAAAAAGGCCATAATACCTTCAATGGCCAGGGGTGCGCCAAATATATCACCAACAAACCATGAATAATTCGACCAGTTGGTGCCGAATTCAAATTCGAGGATAATCCCGGTTGCCACTCCGATAGCGAAGTTTATTCCGAAAATAGTCATCCAGAACTTTGTTATGCGTTTCCATTCGGGATTGCCGGTACGAACATAAAGGGTTTCCATGAAAGCGACAATAAACGAAAGTCCCAGTGTTAATGGTACAAACAGCCAGTGATACATGGCAGTTAGTGCAAATTGTGCCCGCGACCAATCCACGAGCGAAAAGTCAATGTGTTCCATGCGAGGGTGTTTTAGTTATTTGTTGTGGGGTTATGTTTTGGTT
>JBBSBT010000413.1:0-3624 GCA_038250985.1 Bacteroidales bacterium | reverse complement strand
TTTCCACAACCTCATCTATATTGCTGACAAACAGATGCTTGTTTAAAATCCCCATTCCTTTGGGTGCATCAAGGCCCGTCACCCATCCGGGATTTAGGATTTTGCCATCCGTATTAATGGTCGCAATGTAACCATTTCCGTCTTTTTCGCCTGGTTTTCCGTTAATATTCGAAACATAAATTATTCCGGAAGCGGCATCGTATAATACCGATTCGGTAGTTTTAAGTCCCGGGCCGGTTTCCCATTTCTTTTCCAGATTGGTGCCGGGTTTAACTTCCTGGGCATACGCTACTGCTATTGAAAATAGTAAAGTCAGTATCATCAATGAAGTCTTCATAATTTTTGTTATTTGATTTGACGTTCATTTATTACATCACCTGATTTGTATGTGACAATCTTTATCAATTTGCCGTCTTCATCCCAGAACTGCCATTCTCCATCTTCGAATCCGAGTTTAAAAATACCCTCTTTCATCTTTTGGCCGTTAGGATAGTAGTAAGTCCAGGTTCCTGTTTCCCTGCAATCGGAGAACATGCCTTCGTGTTCTTTTTTTCTGTCGTGATAGTAATATACGGAAGGCCCGTTCATCAGTCCTCCGGAGTATATTTTTTCATATTCCAGGCACCCGTCATTATAATAAAACCTGTAAGGCCCGTTAAAATCGCCATCACGGTAAGTGATCTCCATCATAATTTTCCCATCCGGAAACCAGGCTGTCTCTAATCCATTTTGCTTACCGTTCAGGAAAGGCGTTTCAATTTGCTTTTTCCCTGGCGAAAACAATGAAACCTCCATTCCGGTAAAAGGTGTCTTTTCGCCTTTCAGATATACAAGGCCATTCCTCTCCTCCATTTGACTGCCGTCAGCAACTTCCTGGGCGATAACCTCAAATGATGAAATGACAAGTAAAAGAATAAAAATTTGTTTCAACATGATGATGAGTTTGTTTTATATTGATCGATACAATATGAGCCTGTTTGTATTTTAAACCCCGAAAGCATTGAATGGCTATCTTAATTGCTGAAGGTACAACTGTATTGTTTTTTCAAGACCCAGGTATAAAGCTTCGCTTACCAGGGCGTGGCCTATAGATACTTCCAGTACTTCCGGTATAGTTCGTACCAGGTACCAAAGGTTGTTCAGGTCGAGATCATGTCCTGCGTTAATACCTAATCCATTCTGAGTTGCAATGCGGGCAGCTTCGGCATACGGTTTTATAGCTGCGATACGGTCGGTGGTATACTGATACGCGTAAGCTTCTGTGTAAAGTTCAATCCTGTCGGTTCCCGTTTCGGCAGCATAGGAAACCATTTCAGCAACAGGATCCACAAAGATTGACGTGCGGATGCCGTGCGAATTAAATTCAGTAACTATTTCTTTCAGGAATGACTTGTGCTTTTTGGTATCCCAACCCGCATTGGAGGTCACCACATCGTGCGCATCGGGTACAAGAGTTACCTGGGCCGGTTTAATTTCAAGCACCAGGTCGATAAACCGTTTAGTTGGATTACCTTCGATGTTGAACTCCGTTTTCAGCAAAGGATAAATCTCGTACACATCGCTGTAACGGATATGGCGTTCGTCAGGTCGCGGATGGACCGTGATGCCTTCGGCACCGAATAATTCGCAATCAATAGCCGCTTTCAGCACATCAGGCATATTCCCGCCCCTTGCATTACGAATTGTGGCAATTTTATTAATATTTACACTTAACTTTGTCATCTCTATTAATTAATGCTGCAAAATTACGAAACACCACGCTTAGTTTTACGAATTTAAGGCATGATATTTGAGCGAATAAACATTATGATTGCAAAAGACCTCATATCCGGCGCTGTACTGCCACTTAAAACCTCTGATACAGGACTGATTGCCCTGCATTGGTTCGATGAATTCAAGGTTTCTCATCTTCCTGTGGTTGGTGATTCCCAGTTGCTAGGGTTGATTTCGGAGGATGACATTTTTGCAGAAGGTTCGTTCGAAGAGCCTATAATGAATTACCAGCTTCACTTACAGGATATTTCCATACTCTATTCGAGGCATATTCTCGAAGCCTTAAAGCTCTTTTCTGACTATAAGTTAACAACCCTGCCTGTAGTTGACGAAAAAGGATTATACTTGGGAATCATTACATTAGCGGATATGGTTGGTAAAATGGCAGAGATATCGGCTGTTAGCAATCCGGGTGGGATACTGGTTCTAGAACTTAATGCCAACGATTTTTCGATGGTTGAAGTCTCAAAGATAGTAGAGGAAAATGATGCCAGAATCCTGAGTTTTTATGTGAATTCTCCGGCTGATTCAACCCAACTTGAACTCACCCTGAAACTCAATCGTATTGATATACAACCTGTAATACAGTCGTTTATACGGTATGATTACACAATCAAGGCTTCTTTTTTCGAAAGTGATTATTTTGATAACCTGCGTGACCGGTATGATCTTTTAATGACCTATTTAAACGTCTGATCCTGATTCATGTATTCTCAATTTAGAATGCCGCCTGCAAAGGCAGTCCAAGCGCTGGTAATGCTTTATCTGCTTTTATCCGGTATATCTCCATTGTTTGCTCAATCTGATACCTCTTCCGGCATCGTTACCGTGGGACGCATTGAGTTGTCGGGAAATAAGAAAACCAAAGGAAGCATCATTTACCGCGAGTTGCTGTTTGCTCAGGGAGAGAGATTTTCACCCGGTGAATTCAGCAACCGGATAAATCAGTCGCGGCTAAACCTTCTGAATACATCATTGTTTAATTTTGTGAGTATCGATACGCTGCCAGGATATGATTCCGCGGTTCCGTTCTCGATGAATGTCAGAATTACAGTTCTCGAACGCTGGTACCTCTGGCCAATTCCCATATTGCAGATTACCGACCGGAATTTTAATTCATGGCTGCAGTCGCGGGATTTTACCCGCATCAATTATGGCCTTGATTTAAAATGGTACAACTTCACCGGGCGCATGGATGAATTTGATGCAAATATTCAGCTTGGTAAAAACCATAACTTCAGCCTGGCTTACCAAAATCCATATATCGATAAACATAAGCACCTGGGAATGGGTTTTGAGGCTGGATATGCCAATAACAGGGAAACAGGATATGTTACTCAGGACGATAAATTGCAGTTTGCTTTTGTTCCCGAAGGGTTGTTCAGCGAAAAATATGTTGCACTGAGTAATACCTATCGATTTAATATTTTCACCACCCATCAGCTGGCTTTCGGGCTGCATGCCTTTTTATTCAGTGATTCGCTCCTGGCTCTTAATCCAGGCTTCAGTTACAGCGGAGTGAATGAGCCGGTGTTCTTAAATCTGTATTACAAACTTAAAATTGATCATCGCGATATAAAATATTACCCGCTCAAAGGGTGGTATGCCGACCTGGAACTGAACAAATCGGGATTGGGTTTCAGGTTTGAAAAACCTGTGGATATTGCATGGGCAAAAACTACAACACGGTATTATTTTCCGATAGCAGCACGCTGGTTTGGGGGCCTTTCTTTTATTGGCAAGATTTCGACGGCAGCATGGCAGCCCTATTTCTTGATAAAGGGATTAGGGTATAACCGCGATTATGTAAGAGGGTATGAGTATAATGTGATCGATGGAAAACATTTCGGA